>JAIKXR010000008.1 GCA_024683975.1 Paludibacteraceae bacterium | reverse complement strand
CTGCTGACGACTGGGTTCTGGCTCTCGACCAGATGACTCTTGGCAAACTGCCCGAGATTCCGAAGAACGCCACCAAGGCTGACATGGAAAGCCTCAAGGCAAAGTACGGAAAATAATCGGCTGTAACAACAAGGCAGGCGGGCTTGACCGCCCACCTGCTTGCTATCGCCCGGACAGGGCAAATGTTCTTTGACATATTGCAGAGAAAAATCAGGATAAAAGCCACTGCCATACCGGAACAGCGGCAACCGCTCCTTGGTCTGTGTCGTATGTTTTAGAGGTGTCGAAAGTGACAATGACACACTGCCAATCGGGGTGCGATGCTTTGAATTTGCGCAGCGGGTTGAGTTCACGAGCGACGGTTTCATCTGTCAGCAAATCGTAGGACACTTGAATGGCTATACGCGCATCCTCCACAACAAAGTCAATCTCGCTGCGGGCATTATAATATGACACGCGGTCGTTTCCGTAACGCCGCATCAGTTCAATGGCAACGATGTTCTCCAACAAGGACGGCTCTCCGTCGAGCAGGAAAAGGTTAAGCAGGCCGTTGTCCGCAAAGTAGTATTTCTTGGTACTCTCTTTGTCCGCCAACCGCGCTATCTCGTTCTGAACGGGCAATATGAGCCAACTTTCCTCGGCATGTTCCACATAGTCAACCACTTTCGGCAAAGATATTTTGCTGCCGGTTGATTCCAGAACATGATGCAGACGGCGATAGGATACAGGCTGCTTGATGGATTCCGCTATTTTCTTGATTAAGATGCTCAACGCCCGTGTATCCGCTATCTTGTGCCGGGCGCAGATGTCGCCAAGATAGATTTTCTGGTACAGACTGCTGAGTATTTGGCGTTTCTCCTTGTAGTCCGCTATCTCGGGGAGTCCGCCATAGTAGAAATACTCATTGAACGCGCGTTTGATTTCTCCGCGCCGGCGTGTGGAATACATCCCGTCCTGACGTATGGGAATGGCTTTCGATTGCAGGAACTCGGCGAAGGAATACGGATAAATGTGCCTGATAAAATAACGTCCGCCTAATGTGGTCGCTATCTCCTGACTCAGCATCTTGGCATTGCTGCCGGTGATATACACAATATGCTTCTCGTTGGCAAGACGGCGGGCGAACATTTCCCAATGCGGGACACGCTGTATTTCGTCCAAAAACAGTATAGGCTTCTTTTGCGAACAGGTATAGTGGATTTCCATCAGCGTGTTAAAATCCTCTGTGTTGAATTCCGCTATCCGCTCGTCATCGAAATTGAGAAACAGAATATCCTCCCAACTGTGACCGTTATGCAGCAGTTCCTGTATGCGCTGGTATAGCATATAGGATTTGCCTGCATGACGGATTCCGACAAACACATAGCATCCGTTATCCTCAAAACGATAAGGTCTGGATACAACCTGTGCGTTTTCAACCATCTCACGCTGGTCTATAATACACTCCCTCAACAGTTCTTTAGATACAGCCATAATGTCAATATAAATTTACATGATTATAGGATAATGTCAATATTTATTTACAAAAATCGCCGCAAAAATATTGCCTTTATCTGATGTATGCAAACTTTTGAGGCAAAAAAACGCTTTTCTCTGCAATATGCGACATCAAACCAAGTCATCCGGGCTTAATCGCCCGTCTGACTGCCACCGCCCGGACAGGGGCACACGCTCTTTGACGTATTGTAGAGAAAAATCAAGCAATCAGCGGACAAGCTGCAAACAGTTCCAACGCAGATGCCGTTTCGGGAATGAGTTGCTTGCGTACAAAGTTCTTGGTAGAGTTGTCAGTAAGAACTTCTCCGAGACCCTGCATCAGGATTCTGGAGCTATACTGACGTACTTTTTCGGCGCATTGTTGCGCATATTCACTGACCGAAAGACTTGTGCGCAGACGAACAATCTCCTCATTGACTTCTGTGTGTTTCTGCAAAAAGAACCATACATCATAGATGTCACGGGGTGTAACCCGTTCTCCTAAAGCGCACAACTTATGTGAAAACATATCAGGAAGCGTCATCACACGTATGTCAGTGCCGAGCAGAGAGCGGATTTCATAGTGATTCGGGTATTCGCGGTTGCTGACTTCCACTTTCAGCATCCGCTCGCCTTTGCCGTAATTAAGTACCAGAATCGGACCGTAGAACTTCATCGCTTCGTCATCAATAGTGCCGAATTTCAACAGCAGTTTGTGCAACTCTTTATAGACACACTCTGTTTTTGAAGCATCCAACAGATTGAAATCCAAATCCGTGGAAAAGCGTGTCAAGCCATGAAAGAGCATCAGGGATGTCCCGCCCTTGAAGCCCAGCAGTTTGCTCAATTCCGGATGACGGAAGACGGCAAGCAGCACTTGCATCATGTAGTAGCGGTGTTTATTGATGTCCATTGAGTAACGCCTCCACGCGTTTGGTTAATGTGGGTGAATTATAAACAGGCAAGATTTGCCGGATTCGGACTTTGTTCAGAGGATGCAAGTTGTCGAAGTGGCACTGTCCCGCACTGAGATACATCATGTCCAAGAACGCACGTTCAGGCGTTGCGATGGCGACATTGTTGCGTTGCTCAATGCCCTGCATGTTTGCCCAGATCATAGGATTGATTTGCCGGAACACATAGGAACGGTTATCCACTTCAATCGTGCGGTTTTGATAGCTGACACAAGTAATCTCTGAACTGTATTGGAATGTCACACCCGCACGAGCCAAGACATATTCAAGCGAGATATACGATGGTTTCAACAGAGCACAGGCCATCTCCTCTTCATTGTATTTGGGCTTGGCATAAATGCCCTTTCTTGGATTTAACAATACTCCCTTTTTTGCATAGTACATCAATGACCTACGCAGAGATAAACGGTCTTTTGTCTCGCAGTTCATCACCAACCATTGTGGTGTAAATACGGTCCGGGAAGTAGATAAGATAGCAGTCAAAACATCCATAAGCAAGCTGTATGTACAAATATTTTGCACTTTCAGCTTGCAAAAGTACAACATTTTTTTGAATATGCATAACTATTAACAAAAAAATGCAAATCATCTTCATTTTTCTCTACATACACATGCGATATATGATTAAGGAATAAACGAGAAATCAATAATAAACGGAGGAAGCCGAAGCCAAGATTGGCGACATCCGGAATAAAGAGGAAGATGCCGAAAATCCTGTAAAGAGTAGGCAAAGAACCCTTTAAATTAAAATCACTATGAGTAAAGAGTATTACCGCAAGAAAATCATTGACTTGCGTGCCGACTTGGCAAAAGAGAAAGAAGCCAAGAAACACGACAACGAGTATTATGCCGACCTCGTTAAACGCGCATCGTCACCTTCCAGCAAGGCGACGTATCGCAAGTCCAAAATCGACCATGCCGCCGCGCATGACCGCAAAATCGAATCCATCAAACACCAGATTGAGAGCGCGAAAGAGTCACTCAAACGGGAAAAGTGAGAAACAATCAGGCAGGCAGACTTGGTTGTCTTCCTGCTTACAAAACAAATGTTTAGAAGAGTATGATAACAGACATAGATTCAAAACTTAATCACTTCAAGCGCGAACTGTCGCGTGTGTTTGACGACAACCTGCACACCAAACAGTGGCACAACTATGTGGACTATGCCATTATCGGATTGATTATACTATCCACGGTAGAGGTATTCCTCTCCACCTACGACGGCATAGTTGAGAAATACGGTCTTTGGCTAAAGATAGTTGACTATTTCACCACCGCATTCTTCACCATCGAAGTCTCGCTCCGTATCTGGTGTGCCGACCTCATTGATGACAGATACAAAGGTTTCCGGGGCAGAGTGCGTTACTGCTTCTCGTTCTACGGACTGATAGACATTCTCTCCACCTACCCTTTCTACCTGCATTTCTTTATGCCGATGCCGTATGTAGCACTCAAGGCGTTGCGAATAGCCCGTCTGCTGCGCGTGTTCCGCTATATGAAGGCATTCAATGTGCTGTCGCGTGCTATGCGTGCCAAGAAGGACGAGATGTGGGTGTCACTGCAATTCCTTGTAATCGTGACCCTGCTGCTCTCCTTCGTGCTTTTCTTCGTGGAGCATGATGCGCAGCCCGATGTGTATAACAACGGCTGGACATCCGTCCTGTGGGCGTTCGCGCAGTATATCGGCGACCCTGGAGGCTTTGCTGACACGCCGCCGATAACAGTCACTGGTCGAGTTATCGCTTGTATCATTGGTGTGCTTGGTATCGCGATTTTCGCCGTGCCTGCCGGACTTATCGGTTCCGCCTTCTCCGAAGTGATGGAGAAAGACGAGCGCAAGGAGAAATCGGAAGGATGGGCAAAACGCCTGCACCTCGCTTTCGAACGCACGCTTGACCGTCCTACCGGCTTCCAAGTTGCGCCGCGATATGTTTCCGTGGTGGAGATTCAGGCGCGTATGGGATTGAAAGAGGACGAGATATTCGATGCGGTATCCATATCCGACCGCTACCGGTTCATCAATCTTGCCTCCACTGCGACAGTGGAGGAGAAAGTGAGCGCCATGCTTGCTGTGGAGCATTACCCGCTTAACACGGCTTATGGAGTATGTATTGAACGTGGTTCACGTATTACCATCTTCTCTCCTTCCAATATCGTTGACCCGATAATAGGCTGGTGGGCGTATTATCTCGCCAAGATAGGAGGTTTCAACTATGTGAGTCGCGAGCTCGGCGAAACGCGCCCGTACAACTCCTTCTATCTGTACAAACAGGATGGCACCGACGGGCGCGAGGAGTGTATGGCTGACCTCAACCGCCTGCTTGACAGTGAGGACAAATGGGTGTTCACCATCCTTGCGGCATCCGGCGGCAGCGAACCCGCCTACCCCACCCAACTGCATTTCACCTATGGCGCGAAGAAAGGCGACGAGACCTACGATGACCCGGATATCACGCTTAACGATATTCCGACTTTTAAGGCGATGTATGACGAGTTCGCGCAGTTGTTGCAGGACAAATACGGTCTGTCTTCCGACCGCCAGCGGTACCACACCAATGCCAATGCAGGATATTTCGCCCGCCACCTGCGACACAAGGTCAATGCCGTTGCCTTGCGTATAGCATGGAGCGTAACCTGCCGTGACAACCGTGCCGTACAGTTGGCGCAGGATCTGGCACAAGCCATCAACCGCCATATCAACCACACCGACAACCCCGATGTGCCCGAACTGAAAGTGAAGGAAATCGGATATGAAGGATACAAACAATAAAAGTTATGAAACAACTGTTAAACAAAATCTTCCTGAACGACAAGTTCATACTTGTCGTTATTCTGCTTAACTCCTGCCTTATTTATGCACAGGTGGCAGGATATGAGAACCGGACCATTCTGATTCTTGACACAATCTGCACACTCGTCTTCCTTGTTGAGATGATTGTCAAACATTTGGAGTTTGGCATCCGCGGATATTGGAAAGACGGATGGAACAAACTTGACGGAACACTGGTAATCCTCTCACTGCCTTCGATAGCCGCTCTGTTTATCCCCAACGATTATGCGGGTCTGTCGCTGTTGATGATATTCAGGTTGCTTCGTGTGCTGCGTTTCTTCCGCGTGCTACATTTCTTTCCCAATTTCGCAAAGGTGGTTCAGGGTTTCAAGGTGGCGATGCGCGAATCGTATGCCATATTGCTCAGTTTCGCTGTCATTATCACCATCTTTGGCCTGCTTAACTGCAGTTTGTTCAGAGAAGCCGATCCTGAACATTTCCAGACCCCGCTGCGATCCATCTATGCCGTTTTCCAGATATGCACTGTTGAGGGATGGTACGAAATCCCGAACAATGTGGCGGACTATTACGGGGGGACAACCTTTGTAGCGGAACTTGTTCGGATTTACTTCTGCGTATTGCTTATCTTGGGCGGTATCATAGGTATGTCGTTTATCAACTCCATCTTCGTGGATGCGATGGTCGCCGACAACAACGATGATGTCAAAGCCAAACTGGACGAGATACAGAAGACACTGGATGAACTGAAAAACAAATAAAATTGAATTATGCGATACACTTTTTCCTCTTCCGAAGCCTCGTTGGTGGCTAACGGACACGCGGCGGATATATTGACGCCATGGCATATTACAATTGACACAGACGAACAAACCATCACCATCAGCAAACGTAACAAGTTACTCATTGGCGTGGACAATGATACACTTGCCTTTCGTTTTATCCGTCGTGTAGTGATTGACGAACACCTGATCGGTGCCGACATCACCATCCAGGCTGTAGGCGGCAAACTGACCGCCAAGTGCCTGGACAAGAGTGCCTGCAAACGAATCAAGAAGATATTGATGGATTACAACAAATCTTCCAAGACCAAACACAACATCTTCAGTTAAAATGAACATATAATTGTTTGTTCCCACTCTGCGCTTTTGCTTTGATGAGTTTCGGTGGCAAAAAAAGACAGATATGTCCTGTATTGTCCTGTATTGTTAAAATTTGAGGGATTATTAAGGAGGAATTTGTATTTTTTATAAAAAACACTTGTCAGGTAAAAAATTAGTATTATTTTTGCGCGTTTTTTTTGGGTAATATAGAATTTCCGCAAGGAGAAATAATAACAAACCAACAAACTAAAAAAGAGGAGGACACAGTTATAGCCTATCCGCAAAATGGTCCGCAACGTCGTGACCGCGTAGAAAAAGAAATGCCAAACAGAATCAATGAGAAGATTCGTGGCGTAAGAGAAGTTCGTCTTGTGGGCGACAATGTAGAACAGGGTATATACACATACGATGCGGCTATGCACATAGCCGATCAGCAGAACTTGGACTTGGTGGAAATAAGTCCTAATGCAGATCCCCCTGTATGTCGCGTGATAGACTATCAGAAATTCCTCTATCAGAAGAAGCGCAAAGAGAAAGAGCAGAAGCAGAACTCAAAGAAGATAGATATCAAAGAGATACGCTTTGGACCACAGACTGATGAACACGACTACAACTTCAAGCTCAAACACGCGCAGGAGTTCCTCAAAGACGGCGACAAGGTCAAAGCCTACGTGTTCTTCCGCGGACGGTCGATTCTGTTCAAAGAACAGGGAGAGTTGCTGTTGGCACGTTTCTGCACAGACTTGGAAGAGATAGGCAAACCGGAGGCTCTTCCAAAGCTGGAAGGAAAGAGAATGATCGTGATTATTGCTCCGAAGAAATAATGAATGGTCGCAGGGTCCTAAGGCTACCCCCGACCTAAAACAGACAAACAATACTAACTAAAAAACAAAACAAAATGCCAAAGGTAAAGACTAATTCCGGTGCCAAAAAAAGATTCGCTCTTACCGGAACGGGTAAAATCAAGCGTAAACACGCTTTCAAGAGTCACATTCTGACCAAGAAGACCAAGAAGCAGAAGCGTAATCTGACGCATGTAGCAATGGTCGATCAAACAAACATGCGTAGTTTGCGCGAAATGCTGCTGCTCCGCTAAGTCATTAACCACCAAAAAATTTACAGAACTATGCCAAGATCAGTAAATCATGTAGCTTCTCGCGCACGCCGCAAGAAGATTATGAGCCTCACAAGAGGTAACTTTGGTGGCCGTGCTAATGTGTGGACAGTCGCCAAGAACACATGGGAGAAAGGTCTCCAATACGCTTATCGCGATCGTAAGAACAAGAAACGCACATTCCGTGCTTTGTGGATACAGCGCATCAACGCTGCCGCCCGCTTGGAGGGAATGAGTTACAGTCAATTGATGGGTGCTTTGAAAAAAGCAGGCATCGAAATCAACCGCAAGGTGCTGGCTGATTTGGCTATGAATCAGCCGCAGGCATTCAAAGCCGTGGCCGATCAAGCGAAGAAAGCGATGTAAGCAAATAGACACAATGTGTGAAGGAAAGAGGTTGCAAGACGATTCTTGCGACCTCTTTTTTGTGCAATTTGAAAGAAAAAAAGCACTCAAATCATACGGAAATTCATCAAAAATTCATATGATTTCTTTTCGTCTTTTTTTCGTCCTTTTTTCGAGTTTTTTTCGAGTTTTATGCGTTTTACACGGGATATACATATGCCTTTCTGGCGTGGACACCTGCGTACGCAAATTCGTAGAGGGGTAAATTATGATTTTTATGCACAAAATAAGATTTTTATTTGTGAAATCACAAACAAGTTGTACTTTTGCGGCAAATAATCGAGAACAATTGTGAATTGAGAATTGAGAATTGAGATTGAGAATTGAGAATTGAGATTGAGAATCGATAATTGAGAATTGATAATTGAGAATTATGATACAAAGGATACAGAGCGTGTATTTGCTCATAGTGGTGATTTTAGGAACAGTGTTGTATTTTATGCCTGTGGTGGTTTTTACCACTCCATACGACGCAGGCATACAGCGGGAGTTTGAACTTAGTGCTGCCGGATTGGAAGAGACATCGGATGATTATGGTTTCACGGACATGGTGTTGGAACCGGTTGAGATGTCGGGGACTGCGATGTTAGCAGTAGCGACGTTTCTGATGCCTCTGCTGGCAATGGCGATTATTTTTCTATACCGCAGGCGCATTTTTCAGGCACGAATGTGCATTTTCTTGGCGGTATTTTGCATTGGTTACTACGCAGTTTTGGGTGCGTTCATCTGGTTCGGCAAGCGGCAGGTGGCGGCAGAGTGGGACTTGCTGTTCAGTGCATGTATTCCGCTAATCAACTTGGTGCTGACACTGATGGCGGCGAGACAGATACTGAAAGATGAGGCCAAAGTGAGAGCAGCGGACAGGCTGAGATAATTGAGAATTGAGAGAAAACATTTATGGTAAACCGAACGATGGTGCGCACGCGTGTGGTACAGACGCTGTTCGCCTATTATCAGCGGGAAGATGCAAGCCCCGCAGAAGCAAGAAAGAGTTTGCAAAAGAGTTTTGAAGATTTGTATGCACTATACATACATTTGTTCGGATTTGCAAACGAGTTGATTAAATATGCCGAGTTGCAGATAGAAGAGAACAGAGCTCGTGCAAAGGCGACTCATTCGGCATATATCCCTGACCGTAAGTTTATTAACAACAAGTTTGCGGCAGACTTGTTCAACCACCGCGAGATAAGGCACTGGACAGAAGAGTACAAATTGGACTGGGATGCAGGTATGAACGCCATAACAAGTATGTACAAACTGCTTCAGTCTCAACCATTCTTCTTAAATTATATGCAACAGGAGACGACGAGTTATGAAGATGACCGTCACGTTTTCCGCCGCATATACCAAGATTTACTCCCTAATAACGAGTCAGTACACCAGTCGCTTGAGGACATGGAGATAGCGTTGGACAGGAACCACTGGTCAACGGACTTTGAAGTGGTACTGAGCTACGTGATAAAAACAATGAAGCAGTTTAAGAAGGAAGGCGACGAGCCGCGATTGCTTCCGATGTTTGAGAACGAGGATGAACTGAATTTCGGTATGGACCTTCTGCAACAAACGATAGATCACAGGAACGAGTACAGCCAGATGATAGACAAGTACTTACACAACTGGGAAGCTGACCGTGTGGCCTATATGGATCGTATCATAATGCTGACAGCATTGACAGAAATACTACAGTTCCCGAACATAGCTTTGGAGGTGTCGCTTAACGAGTATATAGAGATAGCGAAGGAGTACAGTTCGGAAAAAAGCCACCTTTTTATCAACGGTATATTGGACAATATACTGAAAGAACAGAACATCAACGGAATAACTAATTAAAAAACAAAAAATATTATGTTAGACATTATTTTATTAGAAGCCGAGAGTGCATCACCTGCACAAGGCAGTTCATGGAGTGTTTGGATAATGATGATACTCATCTTTGTAGTCTTTTATTTCTTTATGATCCGTCCGCAGACGAAGAAGCAGAAGGAACTTCAGAAGCAGCGTGAGGGGATGAAGAAAGGCGACAAGGTGGTGACCGCAGGCGGAATCTACGGTATCATTAAAGAGGTACAAGAAACGTCTTTCCTGATTGAGATAAGCAAGGATGTGGTTATCAAGGTGGATAAAGGCAGCGTGTATGCTTCAGCCGATGACGCACAGACTGAAGAGAAAAAATAAACGTTAACCGGCCTTCGCCGAGGGTATAGGACTTCTTATTGCTGTGAGATGGAGTAAGGACATATTTACGTACTTGCTATTTGTCGCTATTGCATTTCTCATATGGTGGACCAACGCATGGCACAAGCAGGTGACTGAAACAGAGAACAGTCAGGCTGTTCAGTATGCTAACGGGAAGCATGACGAGGCGCAACAGATGATAACCGAGAAGCGGTTTGAGTTGCCCATTGAGGTGGTGGATGTCCCGCAAGGCAAGAGTGTGCGCGTTTTTCCGAGCAAGGCTGAAGTTTACGTAAGAGTGAGGATAAGCAACTACGAAGAATTGTCGAAGGAGGATTTTCGTGTATGGTGTACCTACCCTGCTTCACAGACAGACGTGCTGGTGCTGCATGTTGATGCCAGCGAAAAGAAGTCTCTAAGCATACGTCTTGAACCGGAAGAAGTGGAATACCTTATAGAAGAGAACTGATTTTTAACTAACATATTATGCGTAAGATACAGATGGTTGATTTGCAGACGCAGTATATGCAAATCAAAGGAGATATAGACAGAGGAATACAAGAGGTAATAGACAGTGCCTCCTTTGTGAAGGGCAAGAAAGTGCAGGAGTTTGCGGAGCATCTGCAAGAATACACCGGTGCCAGACACGTTATACCTGTTGGCAACGGCACAGACGCGTTACAGATTGCCCTGATGTCATTGGGATTAGAACGCGGGGATGAGGTTATTACCCCGACATTCACTTTTATCGCCACAGCAGAGGTGGTGGCTTTGTTAGGTCTGACACCTGTGGTGGTGGATGTGGACTGGGAGACGATGAACATGGATGTAGAGGCGGTTAGACGTGCCATTACGCCGAAAACCAAAGCCATAGTGCCGGTTCATTTGTTCGGCCAGTGCGCCAATATGGAGGAGTTGCTCGGTATAGCCGCTGAAAAAGGTTTGTACGTAGTGGAAGATGCGTGTCAGGGCATAGGTTCGGTCTATACCTTCAGCGATGGACGCAAGGCACAGGCGGGAACGATGGGCGAGATAGGATGCACAAGTTTCTTTCCGAGCAAGAATTTAGGCTGCTATGGCGATGGCGGCGCGCTGTTTACCAACGACGATGAGCTCGCAGCGCGTATCAAGGCTATTGCCAACCACGGAATGATGGTGCGCTATCACCACGATATAGTGGGGGTTAACAGCCGGTTGGACACAATACAGGCAGCAGTATTGGATGCCAAGTTGCCACATTTGGACGAGTACATATCCTCCCGTCAGACGGCGGCAGCCTGTTATAACGAGGCTTTCATGGGTAATGAAGATATACTGACACCGGGAAAAAACGCACAATCGACTCACGTATATCATCAATATACGTTGCGCTTGAGTGAGAGGGTGGCACCGTATCGCGCTGATATACAGAAGAAGTTGGCAGACAAAGGTATTCCTTCGATGGTTTATTATCCTGTGCCGTTACATTTACAGAAAGCTTATCAGGACGCAAGGTACAAAGAGGGTGATTTTCCGGTGGCTGAACGTTTGTCAGGTTGCGTGATGAGTTTGCCGATGCATACCTGTTTGGACGATGAGCAACTGAGGTACATAACGGAGAATGTACTAAATGCCGTTAAAGAAGTTTGATTTTTCAGTAAGGGGTACATCTGCATACTCAAATACTTATGCAAGGATTAAGTTTGACACAATCGCTGAAGCAGCAGCAACGTTTGTCGCCTGCGCAGATACAGGTGGTGAAGATGTTGGAGTTGCCGTCGGTGGATTTGTTGCAGCGCATCAATGAGGAGTTGCAGGAAAATCCGGCGTTGGAGGAGGGGAAAGAGGAGCAGCCGGGCGATTACGAGAAGGAGATGCAAGAGGAAGAAGGTTATGATGGTGAATATGACAATCCCCTTCAGAACGATGACTTCAATTATGACGATTATGTGAGCGATGATGAATCGTTGGATTACAGGGGGGCGGGGATGTCAGCCCAACAGACGGAGGCAGCGGAAATACCAATAACTGCGGGTACAAGTTTCGGTGAGTACCTGAAAAGCCAGGTATATCTGACTCACATGAACAAAGCGGAGAGGCATATAGCCAAGTTTGTCGTCTGGAACATAGATGAGGACGGTTATTTGCGCCGGACAGCAGAGGAGTTGTGTGACGACATGGCATTCAGGGAGGGTCTGATTGTGAGCGAGGAGGAGATGAAGCGGATAATAAGCGAGATACAAGGATTTGACCCGCCCGGGGTTGGTGCTTATAACTTGCAAGAGTGTCTTCTTATTCAACTCAGGCAGAAACCTCCAACGCCTGTTATAGAGCGTGCTATTGAGATAATAGAGAAGGATTTTGACAATTTTTCCCATCGCCGCTTGGAACGCATACAGCAGTTACGGATGATAGATGAAGAGGAGTTGAAAGCAGTAATGCGTGAGATAGGGCAGCTCAATCCCAAGCCGGGAAGCGCATGGGTAGGAACGGTATATGACCGTCAGCAAACGACTGTAATTCCGGATTTTATAGTAAGCAACATACAGGGAGAGCTGACTATACAACTCAATGACGGTGATGTGCCGGACTTGAAAGTGAATGAGTCGTACAGTCAGATGTTGAGCGACTTGTCGGACAATAAGGCAAAGACAGCCAAACAGAAGGAGACGTTGCGCTTTATCAGGCAGAAAGTAGATGCTGCCCACTGGTTTATAGATGCCATCCGGCAGCGTAACGAGACGCTGATGCGCGTTATGGGTGCAATTGTCAAGTCACAGCGTGGTTTCTTTGAGCAAGGTGATGTGACACTGCTCAAGCCTATGGTGCTTCAAGAGATAGCAGACAAGACAGGATATGACGTAAGCACGATATCCCGCGTAAGCAATTCCAAATATGTTCAGACAGACTTTGGTATATATCCGGTCAAGTATTTCTTCACTGACCGTATGACTACCGTCAGCGGTGAGGAAATCAGCAATGAAGAGGTGAAGAAAAGCATACGCGAACTTATTGACAACGAGGACAAGAGAAACCCGTTGACAGATCAGGATGTGGTAGAGGAGATGAAGAAAAAAGGTTACGTAATAGCCCGTAGGACTGTGGCTAAATATCGTGACCAGTATAAGATACCTGTGGCGCGATTAAGAAAGGATATATGATGTCGCGTGGTTTGTCTTACTATATTTCCATGTTTTTGAGCGGACTGTTCCATCCGCTGCTTATACCATTATACGGTCTTTTCCTGCTTGTTTTTTCCGTATCCGAATCGGGTGACGCCTACCGCTATCTGCTTAGTAATGCGCTGAGTGTCACATGTTTGTGGACGCTGGTTGTGCCGGTCTGCGCACTGTTGCTGATGCGGTTTTCAAGGCGCATCCCATCACTTCGGATGACAGAGCAAAGCGACCGCAGCCTACCCTATTTTCTGTGTTCTGTGTGCTATATTGTGTGGTGCGTTCTGCTATGGAAAAGAATGATTCCTATTGAGTGGCTGCTGACGGCTATGGGTGGAACGATGGCTTTGCTGACCGTATCGGCTGTCAATCACATGTGGAAGATTTCCGCCCATGCAACCGGTGTAGGCGGTCTGACGGGCAGCGTACTGGGCTACGCCGTATCAACGGGGGTGTTCAGTTGGAATTTCTTTCTGTGGGTTGTGATAACAGCCATACTGGTGATGTGTTCGCGTCTGCGGCTTGGGAGGCACAGCCATTGGCAAGTTACGGCAGGATGGCTGAACGGTCTGCTATGGACGCTGCTGCCTGTTTATTTTTATACAATGACGGTTCAGACAGATGTTTAAACTGCTGGTTATCTACATATCACTATTGACCTGCTCGCCAGGTGGGGAGTTATACACCAGTTACGGTCATACCGCCATCCGCCTGCAAGACACGGAAACACAGATAGACTGGTGTTTCAACTACGGCACGTTTTCGTTTGACTCGGGCAATTTTTATTGGAATTTTGTACGAGGTGAGACATATTACCAACTGAGTGTGGAAGAGACATCTGAATTTTTCTATGACTATAAAGAGGAGAACAGACAGGTCTATGAGCAACGGCTCAACTTGACAGAGGAACAGACGATACGAATGAAGGATGCACTGATGAAGAACTGTTTGCCTCAAAACAGGGAGTACCTGTATAATTTTGTTTTTGACAACTGTGCCACCCGTCCGTACTATATGATTAAAGATATTGTGGGCGGGGAAATGGTTTCGACATACGCAGGTTGGGAAGGCCGGACATACAGAGAATTTATCCGTCATTACACACGCCGGAACACGGTGATGGACTTTATTATCAACATGATTTTCGGCAAGCGCGCAGACCAAAAGATGACTGGCGAAGAGCGTTTGTTCTTGCCGGAAGAGTTGATGTTTTATTTGAGTGAAGTGCGTCTGTCAAACGGCGAATGGCTTGTCAAGGACAATAACATACATCACTTCGCTATAGAGAAGACCCGATGGTGGGAGAATATATATACATATCTTTCGTTGTTGGGTTTGATGATGTTTGCACTGAGTTGGTATGACGGACGCAGGGGGAAGATGTCGGTTGGTGTGGATGTTGTTTTAGGAGTTGTGTATGCGTTAGTGATAGCAATAGTTGTATTTTTGACATATTTTTCTATCCATCCGATGGTGGGTTGGAACTGGCGTCTGTTGGTGCTGCCAACAATGTGGGGTGTGCTGAGGTATGGAGTGTATATTTTAATTAAGAATTGAGAATTTTGTGAATAGTAAGATAAAAATATTACTTTCGCTGGCGTGCTGTTGGTGGGTGTCGGTGAGTGGAACACCGAGGCTGACCGTGGTGATTGCGGTGGACGGATTAAGGGCTGACAATATGGAGTATATGCGTAATTACTTGTTGCCCGGCGGCTTAAGGACTCTGCAAGAAGAGTCAGCAGCGACTCAAGTGACCTTTGACTTCAACGTACAGGGTGATGAGGAGACTCTGGCAACGGTGCTGACAGGTGTCGAACCAAGTGAGCACGGATTGAGTCTGAACAGATATTTTTCGAGAACAGACGGTAAAGTTCATTCGTTTTTTGAGGATGAGAACGAGCAGGGAATAGGCACAAGAGAACAAGTGTCGTTAAGGCGGATGCTTGTGCCGACGTTAAGCGACATGTACAGACTCAGATACGATAAATACACAAAAATTTATTCGGTGGGGTTGCAAAAAGAGTCAGCATTACTGCTGGCAGGTCACAGTGCCGACGGTTGTTGCTGGTTGGACGCAAATACGAACAAATGGGCAACGAGTACTTATTACAACGGATTGCCTTCAGCGGCAGACGCGGAGAATATGAGCGACAGGAAGACAGACAGTTATGAGGGGGTGAAGAGGAATTCGCTGGTAGCGGATCTGGCATTGCGCTTGCAAGAGGAGCAACAGTTGGGAATGGACGACACGCCGGACTTGCTGATGTTGCAAATGAGTGTTCGCAAACAGGAATCGAAAAGCGACTGCATACAAGGCAATGAGGATGAAGACACACATCAGGCGGTCAATCTGTATATGGGTTTTTTGATTGAGCAGTTGCAGAAACGTGTCGGGAAAGGGAATGTACGTTTTGTGGTAATGGGTGTGCCGAGATATGGTCAGTCGGGTGAACGGATGAAACAAGCGGGGATAGATGTCCGTGAGTTCAATTTAGGCAGGGCTACGGCATTGACATCTGTTTATCTGATGGCCATTTACGGATATGAGCAGTGGTTGTCGGGCAGTTATGGCCAGTCAGTATATTTGAACAAGACACTGATAGAGGACAAGGGACAGGATTTGCACAAGATAGAGCGTCAGGTAGCGGATTTTTTGACTGATTTTGAAGGGGTCAGGGCTGCATATCCGCGACATGAGGCATTGCTTGCAGGTGAGGTGACGAGAGGATTGGCGAAGGCATATACAGGCGATGTTGTAGTATGTCTCCAGCCACAGTGGCGAATGATGGCGGACGAAGAGACGGCAGTGGACAAAGTGATTGAGAATAAAGTGGATGCACCGTTGTATATACTTGGTGGAGGCGACATACGTCTGCCGGCATCGATAAGGGCGACTGATGTGATACATTGGTTGCAATGAGGGACGGATGTTTATTACGAACTTAAGAAGAACTATAAACAAAATATATTATGTTATTTTACGAGGTTAAGATTACTTATCAGCGTCAGACGGGAGAGAACACTCCTTCGTCAGTGAAGGAAACATATCTTGTCGAGGGTCTGACTATAGCGGATGTTGAGTCGCGTCTGATGGAGGAGTTGCGTCCATATATGTTCGGCGAGACCGAGGTACCGAGTTGCAAAAAGGCGCAGTTTTACGATATACTGCCTTCGACAGATGGTGACCGCTGGTTTAAGGCACGTGTGGAGATGATAACGATAGAGGACAGCGGCAAAGAGAAGCGGAAAGGCGTGTCGATACTCGTAGGGGCAGCAACAATAGACGATGCTATGAAGAACCTGCTGAAGCAACTCAGTCAAGTTGACTGTGAGGTAGTGAGCATCGCCCGTTCGCCTATATTGGATGTACTGCGTGCTATATGAGCAAGCCTCTGATAGATTTTGACGAGGTGATAAGGACTCGTGCACCCCATATGCCGGGGATAGTAAAGGAGTGGCTGCGGAGGATAGTGCATGTGGAAGAAATGAATGCTTTTTACGACAGTCATCAGGGTATATATGACTTTGATTTTGCCCGCGTTTATCTGAATGAGGGTTTGGAGTGCGACGCAGATGTTGAGGGAGCGGAGAAGATTCCGACGGATGAGAGACCGGTGGTGTTCGTAAGCAATCACCCATTGGGCGGTTTGGACGGGATAATACTGAGTCTGGTATTGGGTGAGAGAAGGAATTACAGGCTGCGACTGATTGTAAATGACTTGTTGATGTACATACGTCCGTTGGCGGGCATTTTTGTGCCTGTGAACAAGATTGGCGGTCAAAGCAGGGAGTATGCAATCAGGCAGAAAGAGTTGTGGGAGTCGGAAATGGACGTGCTTACTTTTCCCGCCGGGGCGTGCAGCCGGTTGCAATGGGAAAGAGGCCGGGGTTTTGTGGTGAAGGACTTGGAGTGGAAGAGTTCGTTCGTCCGCAAGGCTGTCCAGACGCATAGAGATGTTGTTCCCATATATTTTGAGGGTCGCAATTCCAATTTCTTTTACCGTTTGGCTTACTTGCGTAAGAAGTTGGGGATACGTGTCAATATAGAGATGCTGTACCTTGTGGATGAGATGTATGGTGCAAGGCACAAGCATTTTAAGGCAAAGATAGGCGACAGGATACCATATACGGCTTTTGACAAGAGCAAGAGTCAGGACGAGTGGGCATCGTGGGTACGTGAAGAGACATATAAGTTGGGAGAGGCGAAGTGAGTAACGGAAAAAAGTATTTGCATAAGATGTTAAAAAAGCGTACTTTTGCGGCGCAAAAAAGACTTTCAGTATGAAAGATATAATTCCGCGAGTTGATCGGGAGTTGATAAAGAAGGAGTTGACGAAGAAGAATTTTCTTCGTCCGACTAACAAGGCAGAGAATGAGATATACGATTTTGTAGCGACCGATGCCCCTAACCTAATGCGTGAGGTGGCGCGTCTCAGGGAGTTGAGTTACAGGACAGCAGGTGGCGGCACTGGCGAAGAAATGGATATGGACGAGATGGACACAATACTGCCTCATCCTTATCACCAACTTATTGTGTGGGATCCGATTAATGATGAGATAGTAGGCGGTTACAGGTATCTGTTATGCAAGGACTGCGGGTTTGACGATAATGGCCAGCCGAAATTGACTTCTTCACACTTGTATTATTACACAGAGTATTTTATACGCAATTACCTACCCTATTCGCTTGAACTGGGTCGTGCTTTTGTCCAGCCCATGTATCAGAACCGCGAGATGGGGAACAAGTCACTATATGCGTTAGACAATATATGGGACGGGATAGGAGCCGTACTGTATAATCACAAGAACGTGGTGAAATACATGATAGGCAAGGTGACTATATATCCTCAATATGACGAGTTGTCAAGAAACCTTGTTTATGCGTATTTGCGCAGGTATCATAATGATGACAAGGGTCTGTTCTATCCGAAGCATCCGCTCGACATATCGGCTGACGGTCAGGAACTGGCTGACAGCGTTTTTGTGGGCGAAGATGCAACATTGAACTATCAGTTGCTGCAACGGGCGTTACGGACTCGTGGCACGACCATACCGCCGATGTTTTCTGCATACCTGAACGTAACCAATACGCTACATTTCTTTGGCAATGCTGTTAACGATGAATTGTCGGACGCATACGAAACGGGCATAATGGTGACAGTTGACGACATAAAGGAGGACAAGTGGACCCGGTATATAGGTGCATATATTCATTATCTTAAAGATTTGTTTTCCAAGCGTACAATCAACAGGACATCTTTTTTGACGGAAGAACATTAGGTATAATAGTTGCTATTTATCAGCAGAAAAGATACAGACAGTTTAATAACATACGAATAACATATAAATCACATAATAATCACATAATACACCTCGCAGTTTTATATGGTTTAGTTGGCGTAGATTTGAGCGATACGTATACGATAAAGACAGTATAAAAGTAATTATATCAAAAGTGATACAAATACAAGACAATATTAGAGCCATACACAGGACAATGCCCGAGGGGGTAAGTTTGCTTTGTGTGAGCAAGTTCCAACCAATAGAAGCGATAAAAGAGGCTTACGATGCAGGCGAGAGGGATTTTGGCGAGAGCAGAGTGCAGGAATTGCTAACGAAGTATGAGTCACTGCCGAAGGA
>JAIKXR010000151.1 GCA_024683975.1 Paludibacteraceae bacterium | reverse complement strand
CTTCTTTATCCGCCCGGCCTTGGGTGTGGATATCCGCTTCCGCAAATGCGTGCTCTTCATCGAACTCGCCTACAAGTACCAGGCGCGCAGTTTCGATAACGCACTTGCTTCCTATCGCGGTTATCACCAGTTGAGTCAATCTATAGGCGTTTCATTCTAACATTCGATTCGCCTATGTCTGACTATGACAAGATCATGGAGTCCGTGGACAATCTGAAAGGACTCATCCTTGGATCGTTTTTTGACACACCCTCTTGTTTTATATAACAAACACGAAATGCAAGTGACTCATTTGGCAGTTTGTATGTGTAAAAAATGACATTTCAGTCTTAAAATATTTGAAATGTAAGAAAATGATTGCTTTTTTCAATAAAATGATTAGTGATTATTGAAAAAAAAGCAGTAACTTTGCACCGAATTTCTAACATATATGAGAAAAACACGAATTATTGCATTTTTATGGGTGTTGTGGCTGGTACTTCCAATGCCGGCTCAGGAGGCGGTTGAAACGCAGGTGATGAACTACGCGGAGAAGTATTCCGGGACGAAGGATGCGGATAAACGTATCCGGCTCGCAAATGAATTCTTTGCTTTTTTGCAGCAGACAGACTATCTGGAGGAACTTGTCGTTTTTCCGGCAGACGCGCACATCGATTCCGTGGACGTGAATGTGTATTACTATATCGCGGAGTGGAATTACGGCGAGGGAAAGTACAGCAGGACGACTGAGTACTGTTTGCGTGCCGCGCAGGCATGTACCGAACACGTGGACGAAAACTCCAAAGGAGACGTGTACAGTCTGCTGGGAGCAGCGTATTTCCGATTAGGCGAGTTTGACAAAGCGGCAGATGCGCTGCATGTGTGCTACGAGATAGACAGCAAAAGCGGCGATTATGACCAGCTGAGTTCGACGCTGAATAATATAGCCGGTATTTTTGTGGCGGCGGGAAAACCGCAAGAAGCGGAGAAATATATACTGGAGGCGATTGCCGCCAACAGTCTGACTCAGAACAAAGCCCGCCGGGCTGTTTTGTTCGGCACTGCGTCGGAGATGTATCATGCAATGGGAGACGAAAAACAGTCTCTCACATACGCGCGCCGGGCATTGGACATAGAGCGCCAACGCGGCGACAGCGCCAAGATCGGAGTTCGTCTGTCACAGGTGGCAAACGCCGAATTAGGTCTTTCGCACACAGAGGAAGCACAGCGCGCACTGGAAGAAGCGATGCCGTTGCTGGAAGCGGCGGGAAACAAACACTCGCTGGGGATTTGCATGAACCAGATGGGAGACATCCACGCTGCGCAAAACAAAGATGAAGAGGCGCTTGAATACTACCGGGAAGCAGCGGCATTGTTCTTTACGCAAGAAGACATGTATAATGAAGCACACGCGCGCGAGGGGATGTACCGAATGCTCAAACAGACCGCGCCGGACGAGGCGATGCTGCATCTGGAACGCGCCAAACAGCTTCGCGACTCCGTTTACCAGAAACAGACCTCGGAAACCATCAGCCGGTATAACGCCATCTACCATAATGACCTTTTGCAAAAGGAAGCGGAGGAGTCCGAACGGCACAGACAGGTCATTCTGTTTATTGTTTGTGCCTTGCTTGCCTTTCTGGTACTATTAGGTATCAGCGCGTGGACCACGTATCTCAAAAGCGAACGCACGAAACAAGACTATGAGCAGAACATTCATACACTTCAAAACCAATTCAACGAAATCAACCGTCTTTACCAGAATAGCTCGTTCGAGTGGATAAAGAACAAAGACGGGCTGACGGAGGATGACCACGCATATATTGAGAAACTGACGCAGATTATTGACGAAGAGGTGGAGAAAGGGAACCTGGATCTTAAATCGGTTACAGACCGTTTGCATACCACGGAGCAGACTCTCCGCCGCAGGCTGTACAAAATGCTTGGGCTCACACCGATGGACTTTTTCACACGTGTCCGGATGGAGAAGGCGAAATACCTCCTGCTCAATTTCAGAGACATGACGATAGCCGATGTTTCCGAGAAATGCGGCTACACAATGGTGACCAATTTCTCCCGTGCTTTCACCCGGTTCTATAATGTCAATCCAAGTGAAGTGAAGTCGAAAAACCAGCAACCGATTGAGAGACAACACAATAAGAGAAGGAGAAAAAGACTGAATGACGACCAATAAAGCGTCAAGAACGAGCGCGGGCGTGACACACCCGCTATGATTTTTGACATATTGTGATAAATAAGCTTCAGTAGTAATCCTAAAGCGGCAGGCTGTCAATGTCTGTCAGGAAATCCATTCTGTTAAGGACCAACACACCGTTTTCCATCTGGTGAGTGGGCGTTTGATCCGCAGTAATGATGATTTTCTGGAAACTGTCATTGATTGCTTTGAGCGACCGCAGTTCCTGCTCCACCTTATCGTAAGAGGGCATTGAGTAGGCAGACTGGATATAATACCGCTTGTAACCTTTGTTGCATACGAAATCGACCTCCAGTTGCTGCCGTTGGCTAACACCGTTAGAATCTTTCGTGTTCTGTATTACCTGTCCCACATCTACGGAAAAGCCCCGCAATCGCAACTCATTATAGAGCATGTTTTCCATTAGGTGGGATGGCTCTATCTGGCGGAAGTTCAAACGGGCGTTACGCAGTCCCAAGTCCTCGAAATAGTATTTGTGCGGTGTGGAGATATAGCGTTTCCCTTTGATGTCGTAGCGGACGGATTTCTCGATAAGGAAAGCGTCTTGCAGGTAGTCCAAATACCGCTTGATGGTCTCTTGCGAAATACTGCTTTGTTTGATGGATTTGAATGTGTTTTGTAGTTTCAAAGGGTTTTGCAGACTACCGATGGATGATGCAATGAGGTCTATCAGTTCTTCCAGATCGGAATCTTCCTGAATGCGGTATCGTTCTCTGATGTCCGTCAGGTATGTTTCCGTGAAAAGCGATTTCAAGTACTCCTCTTTTTGCTCGTTGCTTGGCATTTCCGGCAGTTGCGGCATACCGCCATAAGTCATATAATCCGTGATGACCTGCTCCGGATTGCGGTCTGGAAAGGCGGTCAGGTATTCCGCGAAACTTAACGGATGTACACGAATCTCATCTCCGCGACCACGGAATGTCGTGACTACATCTTTGGATAGGAACCGTGCGTTACTGCCGGTAACATACACATCCATATTCCCGCGTTTGAGCAGCGTATTGAGCACATCCTCAAAATGAGCAAGGTGCTGCACCTCGTCTATAAAGATGTAATACCGGTCATTGTCTTTGGTGGCAGATGAAATATAGTCCAACAGGTTTCTCGGTTCGCGCAAAGGGTAAGCATCAAAATCCTCCAGATCCACTTTGATGATAGCTTTTAACGGCACGTTATTTTGTAGCAGATAGTTCTGAAACAGGTTGAGCAGCAGATAACTTTTACCGGAGCGGCGCAGACCGGTAATAATCTTGATCATTCCATTGTGCTTGCACTGAACGAGTTTTTGTACTAAGATAGGGCGGTTTATAGTCATAGCATGTGATATTTTTGCGTAAATACGTATTTTTGTAATCTCAAATCCGCTGCAAAGGTACAAAAAAGAAATGACATGACCAAATTCTATGTGATATTTTTGCGTAAATACGCATTTTTATCAGATAATGAAGCTTATTTATACACTTTGTGAACTAACATATTACTGACCAACCATATTAACAAACAATCTTTAAAACCGATGGGGCGATGAGATATAACCGCCAACAGAGCTTATGAAACAAAAAATATTTACATTATTGCTGGCTTTCATAGCGGCAATATCCTTCGCCGGTGCCACAGACATCGCGTCCGGCTCGTTCAAGAGCGGCGGCACAAGCCTCGAAAATGTACAAGGGGACAAGGGACAAAGAAGGCATGATTCAAGCGGAGTTGGATGTCAAGATCAGCAAGCCGGTTCCGGTTTCTCCGAAATACTATGAGCAATTAAGCAAAATGCAGTAAAGGCACATTTATGCGTATAAAAGACAAGGGGAGCGTTATCGCTCCCCTTATCATTTCTTCACTCCGGTGTACTCCTCCACCGTTTTGGAGGAAATCGTGGTCGTGGTTTTCGTGCTGTCCGTAGCCTGTGTGTACGTCGCGGTCGTGCTGATGGCTCGCTACCTCCTTTCCATTACGCGTGCTGCTGGTCGTACTCTTCTCCGCAGACCTTCCAGAGGTACGCACGCATGGTTTTCTTGCCTCCGGCGAGGTCCTTCTGGGCGAGGAAGTTCTGCAGGTCCTGCGAGATCTTGGTCAGATCCTCCTTGCGCGCCTTGACCATGCCGGAGACGGTCTTGAAGCGTTCACGGGCGTTCAGCTCGTCAGAGGACGGCTGGGTGCTGCGTACCGGTTTCGGACGGAGATACAGACGGTTGCATGCATCGCTCTGGGTGGGCGCCACGCGGTGGGTAGCCAGAAGCATCTTGGTGCAAGAATGCTGGCCGTTCTTGCAGGGTTTGCTTAATGCGCCGGATACATGGTCAATTCCGGCTGAATATACTACTTTTGCCATAATAGTTAAGGTTTTTAAGGGTTATTAACTTAATTTCGCATACTCCTGAGCGAAAATATATCCGCGTAAGGTAATGTATGTGTTTTGTTTCTTAAAAGCTGTCTCGTATGCAGCTTTCTCTTCTGCTGTCAGTGCCGCGATTGCCGTTTGCACCTGTTTGAACTTGTTACGTTGTGCAATCTGTAATGCGCTTGGCTCTCCCTTGTAAGGGTTACAGATCTTGCCCGTGTAAAGTGTGCCTTTACGGTTAGCGAAATACATGTCGGAGTGCCCACACACTTTTCCGCTTAGCGACACTAATAGTTCCATCGGAACGTACTTTGCCATTGTCTTTGACAAACTTTTTTACCCGCTTTGTCTTCTCGGGGTTAAGGAAAAATAGGTTTATTTCTTCATTCTTATCTTCAATGAGCCTTTCGTCTCGTATCTTCATTTAGCACTTCGGCTTATATCTTCCTTTACGCGCGTGCATCTTCTGTATCTTATAATCTTATCTCAACATTTATCTTCGGGGCAACCTCTTTTCTGCGCCCCATTAACCCGGTAGAAACACATTTGGAGTATATCATTGCCTTCACTTTCTCCGGCGCATCCAGACGGATCACATACTCTCGTTGCCGTTTGATTCGTTCGGGTAACTTCTTGTCCGGAATCTGAAGCCATTCTACGTATTCATCCATCGCCTTTTTAAGCCTTTTGTTTTCCACCTGCTTCCTGTAAATAAAATAATCTTCATTGAGCAGCCTTGTCTCTGGATTATAAATACCCGCCGCTTCTAATTCTGCCAAGTATTTCTTCACGGTCTTTCCGCTAATGCCTATCGCCTTTCCGATTGCCGATGCGCTTTTCGGGATATATTTCAGCAGGCACATTAGAATCGCCAAGCCTTTAGCCTCAGCACTCAGCTCCGTATGATTGATAAAATCATACATGACGGGCTTGTAATACCCTTCAAAAGGCACGATCTCATACGTATTGGTCTTGTATCTTGATTTGGTTGTCTCTACAGGTACTATCTTTATCAGTCCTGCTTCAACTAATTTCTTCGTTATATCTGACAGCGCATCTTCTGATAGCTCCTGCTTGCGGCTGTATGGGTTCGTCACCCAGCATTTCCGGTTATATATGCCTCTATTGAAAAGCATCTGCATCTTGGCGTAAATGTAAACGGCCCGTAAACTCAATTTCTTTTCCAATACCACTTCCGGCACATGCACACAAGTTTGTATTACTTTCATTGAATCATAATTTATAAATTCTCATTTTGCATCTTCTCTTACTATCTCATCTTCATTTATAAATTATCTTTGTAATCCGGATTCCTTTTTATCTATCGCCTCGACTGTTAAAAACAGTCCGAGGCTTTATTAATTTAGTATTCTAATTTTGTATTAGCGAGGCATTTTTTCGCCATTTCCGCATGGCACATTTCCAATATGAGCCTTGTTGTATGTCTGTTCCCCCGCATTCTATGCGGCCTTAATACGTTTCGTTCGTTTTGCCGAATATCATTCGGCTTTTCCTCTTGC
>JAIKXR010000112.1 GCA_024683975.1 Paludibacteraceae bacterium | reverse complement strand
GATGCAATCGTGAGTGTCTATGCCGAGCAATGCGATGGCGAGAATCTCCAAGCCCCACTTGGCTTGCCCTGCCGCACCCGACCAATAATAGTCAAGGAAAGCAGTGTGCTTACCGGACTTGGGGATGTAACTCGGGTCAATAGCAATGGCTTTGCGTGTCTCGTGTGAGAAATACTTGTCTGCAAGTATGGAGTTAAACTCCAGCCAATCAAAGTCTTTTTGGAAGACATTGCGATAAGTTTGCTCTATACGTTTGCCTGCTTTTCCCATTTGAGTAAAGTTGACACGCGAGTTTAAAGCCATATACAATGTCAAAACCTCGATGATGTTTTGCTTGAGGGGTTTATTGACTTTTTGTGTACACGATAGCAGTGTTTCTTCACAAAATTGAGCGAATTGGTTGAGTGGGTCTGAAATCATTGTAACTTTTTGTTTGTCAGACTGTAAAGGTACAATATTTCTCCCGCTTGACCAAATTTTCAAATACTAAAATATGCCCAATAACGCATTTATTTTTAATAAATTAAGTCCGTTTTTAACGGAGTGTTGTTATATCGTTCATACCGTCAAACTGATTTTCTCAAACAATTTCGTCATGCATCAAATGAAGATAAGCAAGAATTAAAAAAGTATGTCAGGTCTAATATATTGGCTAACAATAAGCATTGCATATTGAGTAAAAAGTTTGAAAAAAGCGGAAATTTTAACAAACCAATGGTTGTAGAATGTGCTTGGATTCTATATGTAACAAGGAAATTGCAACTTTTAGGTACAATAAGTTACGATGAATGTGTTTCTTCTGTTGTCAATTTTTACGGAGATATATACATGATAGATGCAACAAAGGTCATCGCCTTTATATCGGAGAATAAAGATATTTTTGAAACCATATATAACATTCTATACGATATTGCGGCGGATACAAACCAAGGGCTACTGACAAAAGAAGAAATCAATGGAGAAAAAGTAATCGACCCAACAGATATTCAGGGACAAGCAAGGCAAAATCAAGTAAGTGATGTTCTCAAGCAAATGGCAAAAGAAAAGAGCAACTATCACTGTATTTTGGAAGAAAGCGAGGATTGTGCAGAGCATTATTTTACGAGCAAGGCTGAAAATCAAAATTATGTAGAAGTACACCATTTTATTCCTCGTGAATTTGCATCCGAATTTGAACACACCATAGAAATTTTAGATAATTATATCACCCTCTGCCCATGTTGTCATCGTAAAATTCACCATGCGATTGACCGTGAACGCAAGCATATGATATTGGAGATATATAACCAACGCAAAGATTTATTGGAACAAGACGGTATATATATTCCAAACAAACAAAAACTATTCCAGTTTTATAAGTTTGATCAAACAGCAGAATAATGCCTGTGCCCACGCCTTATTTTCAATCTCAAGACAAAGACTTTACGCTGTATCTTGGTGATACTGTAGAGGTGTGTGGTGGATTGAGTGATAATAGTGTGGATTGCATTTTTGCCGACCCGCCGTATTTCTTGAGCAAGGGATTCAAAATTCGCACAAAAAACGGTTATATTCGAGAGTTTGACAAAGGCGAATGGGACAAAATACGTTCACGAGCGGAAGTACATGAGTTTAATAGTAATTGGATTGCAGCCTGTCGCAGGGTATTGAAACCAAGTGGAACAATTTGGGTTAGTGGCACTTATCATAACATCTTCGATGTCGCCACATGTCTGCAAGAACAAGGCTTCAAAATACTCAATATCATTGTGTGGCAAAAGTCTGACCCACCAACTACCTTTACCGACCAACGTTTCAATTTCTCAGCTGAATATATCATTTGGGCAAGGCGTGAGGAGAAAACCGCGCACTATTTCAACTATGACCTGATGAAAACTCTCAACGGCGGAGTACACATGCCAGATGTTTGGAAAATACCCGCCACAGGTTTATGGGAAAAGACACAAGGCAAGCACCCGACGCAAAAGCCCCTCCGCCTGATATACCGCATTATTCTTGCATGCACCCGCGCGGGCGACACTGTCCTTGACCCCTTTGCAGGCTCTTGCACCACAGGTATTGCAGCCAATCTCCTCAACCGCAGATTCATAGGCATAGACCAGTCAGAAGAGTATCTGCGACTCGGCATCCGACGCAAACAAGAAATCAGTGACCCAACCACCGCCGGGAAGTTGCTCAACAAAATGCGTGAGAACCCGCAAGAGATTACTGTTCTTGTGAACCACGCCAAAACAAACACTCGCCAACACATGATAGAAACAGGTATTTGTTACCTTCGTGCAGGCGAATCACAAGGCTCATTGCAAGTAACACAAGGCTTTGACAACATGCTTTATGTCCTGCTGCATACCAACGGCGAAGAAGCACAACTATTCAAACTCAAACGCAAAGGCACATTCCAGATATGGACTAAAGAAACACTCCAAGCGCACGGCTTCAATCCCGAACACTCCGTATATTACATCGTTTTGCATTTCGACCCCACACCTATACCATTTCCCAGACACCCCAATCTCCGCCAACGTATCAACACCTACCGCGCCAAAATCCGACCACTCTCTGACTTTATTGGTTTAATATAAACGTCGTTCATTGTGCCGGGATATTATCCGGCATATCTTTCCATAAAAGCGCGAGTCGTCAGGCTCGCGTTCACTTTATTCCGTTTTGTCTTCTTTATCTCAAAAAAAAACAATACCTTTGCGCCGCAAAAATGTTACACCCCACTGACACAACCACACAAACAGAACATGAAAATACTACACACAAGCGACTGGCATTTAGGACATTCTCTTGTCGGTTACGACCGGACGGAGGAACAGCAGAAAATGCTTGACCAGATGGTGGCAATAGTCCGGGAGCATCGCCCTGACATCTTCCTGCTTGCAGGCGATGTGTATCACACCTCACAACCCGCTACGGCCGTACAGAGGATGTTCAACCAAACGATAGTCCGCCTTCACGATGCCCACCCCGGAATGACTGTCATCGTCACCGCAGGCAACCATGACAGCGGAAGCAGACACGAGATTTTCCGCACACCATGGGAATATCTCAATGTCCGCATGGTCGGGACATTCGACAGGAATAATCCTGAAAGACATATCATTGAGATTGCGGGGATAGGTTATGTGATAGCCGTTCCTTATACCAACGAGCGCTACCTGCAAGAGGGCTTGCTGCAACATCTGATAGACAAGGCGGGCGAGATGAACACCGATAATCTGCCCGTTGTCCTGACTGCCCATACATCTGTCTCAGGCGCTGACTTCACAGGACATGAAAACGCTACAGAAAAGACAATCGGCGGCATCGATGCGGTGGATATCAAAGAGATTGGTACAGGCTACGACTATCTGGCTTTAGGACATATCCATCGCCCGCAGTTCGTACACACGGGCAGGCATAACGCCCGTTATTCGGGTTCGCCACTGCCAGTCAGTTTCGACGAGTGCTACGGACATACGGTCAGTTTGGTGGAAATCGACCGTCATGGCGGAACACCCTCAGTAGAAACCATAGCGATAGACAATCCGCGTCCGATGACCACTTTGCCCTTGGAAGGAGTGGCATCGTGGGAAGAGGCAAAAAAGATGCTGATGGACTTTCCTGACGACCTGCCTGATTATATCCGTCTTAACATTGACGGCGAAGGGGTGATACCCGTTCAGGCAAAGCAGGAAGCCATGCAAATAACCCAAAACAAGCAGTGCCGTTTTTGTCTGCTTAACGTGGTGAAAAGAAAAACGGAGCGGAACACGGCACGTCAGGTCACCATTCAGGAATTCCGGCAGATGGATCCGATAGAGGTGGCTGAGATGTTTGCCAAGGACACGGATGAGGCGTTTGACGGTCAAATGCGGGAGATGATGAAAGAGGTAATTAAATCTTTAGACGAAACGGAACTATGAAACTGCGGACACTTACCATACACAACATAGCATCTATAGCGGAGGCGACCATCGATTTCACGTCAGCTCCGTTGGGCGACAGTGAGCTTTTTCTTATCACGGGAGAGACCGGTTCCGGCAAATCTACCATCTTGGATGCCATCTGTCTGGCTCTATATGCCGGCACACCGAGAATGAGAAACATAAAGAGCGCGGGCAAAATCAAGGACTACAACAAAGAGATGTCAATCACCGACACCTGCCAGTTGATGCGCCGCCATACCGACAAGGCTTTTGCGCAGCTGACATTCAGGGGGAATGACGGCAACGAGTATGAGGCTGAATGGTCGATTGAGAAAAAACGCACCAACCTCACCCGCCGATGGAGACTGACCAACCTTACCCATCCCGAGGCATCACCCGATGAAGGCAACGGATCAGGCAGTTCAAAAGACACGCAGATACATAATGCCATACAAACAGCCATCGGACTGGACTTTGAGCAATTCTGCCGCACCACTATGCTCGCGCAGGGCGAGTTCACACGCTTCCTCAACAGCGACGACAAAGAGAAAGCCGCCATTTTGGAAAAAGTGACGGGGACAGAGATTTACTCACGCATAGGCGCAAGGGTGTTTGAGATAATGTCACAACACAAGCAGGAATGGGAATCCGCCAATGAGAAAACAAAAGGCGTAAAGACACTGACCCCAGAAGAGACAGAGGAAAAGAACAGGCAGATACAAACATTAGAAAACGAGAGTGCAGAAAAAAAGACACTCATACAGGCGGAAACGGACAAAGCCGGGTGGATAGAGCAAGAGCAACGTCTGAACACTGAACTGCAGACAGCCGAAGCGAATTACAAGAAAGCTCAAGAAACAACAGAAAGCGATGAGCATAAACGGAAGAACCTTATTGTGAGCCTGTGGGATGCCACCACTGAACCGCGCACATGGCTCAATGAGCAGACAAGAGCAAAACAAACAATAGCGAACAATCAATTGACATTAAAGGAATACCAAAAGACCTTTATGGCATTGCTCCGTGGAAAAGCCTTCCTGGACAATGAGACAGCGGACATCGGAAGACAGTTGGATGAGGTCAGACAGCAGTTGGAAACAGAGAAAGAAAAAGCCTCTGTATATGCCAATGCGCAGACCATAACGGCACACCTGAACACTGTCATCAATGCCCGCAATGAAATTGCCGACCGGCTACAAACAATCAAAAGCAAAGAAGAACTAATCAGCGGCAGTCTCGCACCCGAACATCAAAAACTGACAGCCGAAGCCGGCAAAGCAAGGAGTGAGCTTCAGGAGCTGCAAGATAAAGAAACAGCTATAAGCAAGGAGTTGCAGGACATGCAGTTGCCGGTTGTCCGGCAGCAACGCGATGATTCCAACAGATTGCTCAGCAATCTGACTATAGCTCAGGAGCGTATTCAGACTTGGGTGGAAAAGAGAGAAAGATACGAAGCAGACGGACAAGAGATAAACAAGCGACAAGCAGACATAGAAAAACTTAAACAACAGATAACCAATCATGCGCCTAAGGTTGAACAAGCTCTCAAGACAAAGGAGGAACGTGAGCAAACGCTAAAAAAACAGAAAGAGACCGTCGAAGATTTTGCGAAGACTCTGCGAACCCGCCTGCAGATTGGTGACACGTGTCCCATCTGCGGGCAGAGAGTGGCGGCATCCATACCTCACGAAGACGAATGGCAAAAACTGTACGAAGAGGCACAAGAGGCGTTTGACACTGCGCAAAAAGAGTATAACAGCCTGCAACTGCAACTCAATCAGTGGCAGGCCGAACAAAAGACGCAGCAGGCGGCTCTTGCAACTTTAATACTGAACCACGAGAAAGACAATTCGGCGGCGGAGGCTGAAAGAAAGGCAGTAGAGAAATGCCGTGAGTGCGCGCTGCCTGAGGAAATACTGAACAATCCGCAACAACTGATAACTGCCATCAAAGCCATACAGGAAACAGAACACGACAGGATACAGTCACTACAGACGCAGATAAAGCAGGGCGAGGCGAAAGAGAATGAACTTAAAACAGCGCGTCTGAACGCTGAGAACAAACGTAATGAGCTGCAAAAGAAAGAACAAGAGGTAGCCGCAGCGCAAGAGAAGATTGACTCGGCTCAGACACAAATAAAAAATGCAGAGAGCGTTATTGCATCGAAGAACAAGGACATTGAGAAGTCGCAAACAGAAGCGGAAAAATATCTGTCGGTTGTGCCGTGGCAAACGGATTGGCGGACTGACACCGGCACTTTTGTAAGAGAACTGACTGCGGACGCAAAGTTGTACAGCGCCAACGTAAGTAAAAGCCAGTCTCTCTCTCCCCTGTTGGTTAACAAACAAATGGAGCAAGGGCAAGCAGATGATGCAATAGAGTTTATCCGACAGTTGATGCCCGAATGGGAAACGCAAACGAATGATGTTCCATGCCATATAGAAAAGTTGACAGAGCAGTTCAATTCTTTGAGAACCGACATAGCCACGTCTGCAGAGATGCTCAAACAAGCCGAAACGCTCGTTGATACAGACAGCCGGAAGATCCGTTCATTCCTTGAGTCGCACACCGGCATCACGGCGGAACAGCTGTACGACCTCAACGGTTATTCCGCCGAACGGATCCAAATGCTTCGTCAGACTATAGAGAACGAGAATGCCGCTGTCGGCGAAAAAAAGGCGTTATATGAAAAAGCACGGCAAGCTGTGGCTGAACATGCTCTGAAGAGACCGCAGCTGGCAGAGGATGACACACTCGAGACTGTCAGGGAGAGAACAGCCCTGCTTGACCGGCAGCTGCAACAACTGATGGAGAACAAAGTGACTCTCTGTCAGGAACTCAAAAAAGATGAAGAGGACAAGCGGAATCTGCAGGAATATATTGACGATGCCAAGAGAAAAGAGGCAGACTACCTGCGTTGGTCGCGCCTCAATACGCTCATCGGCGACAAGGACGGCACCAAGTTCCGCCGAATAGCGCAGAGTTATATACTTGCCAATCTGACCGAATCGGCTAACGCCTATATGCAGCGGCTGACTAACCGCTATACGCTCCATTCAGTACCTGGAACATTGGTCATCACGGTTGAAGACGCCTATCAGGGGTATGTGTCGCGACCTACAAGCACCATCTCCGGCGGTGAGAGTTTTCTTGTGTCCTTGGCTTTGGCTTTGGCTTTGAGCGATATAGGCCGGAACCTGCGGGTGGAGACGCTGTTCATTGACGAGGGCTTTGGTACGCTCAGCGGCGAACCGCTGCAAAAGGCTATCGACACATTGCAATCGCTGCGCAAACATGCCGGACGACAAGTGGGTATAATCAGCCATATAGAGGAGGTGCGCGAGCGCATACCGGTACAGATTCAAGTCTCACGCGTTAGCGACAACTCTGCCGGTACTATAAATATAACCGGCTGAACACGCTCTTGTTCGACTACACCTGCAGCTTGTCAGAACAGCCACATACCAACGGCGTGAACTATAAAGGACATCAGCCAGGCTACGGCAAGCGAATTGATGACCGTGAAAGTACTCCACTTCCAGTTGATCTCACGCCGCAGGGTCGTGATGGTTGCCACGCACGGGAAATACAGCAGCACAAACACCATAAACGCGTAAGCGCTGACAGGAGGGAGAGCCGCCTGTGTCAGGTCGCCGTTGTACAGGATGGCAAAGGTGGCGGCTATGGCCTCTTTGGCTGGCAGACCCGTAAGCAGACATACTGACAGTTTCCAATCGAACCCCAAAGGCCTCATTACCGGTTCCATGGCCTTGCCTATAGCAGCCAGCCACGAGTTCTCTATCTGCGACAAGTCCTGCGACGGGAAATACTGCAACACCCAGATGATGACGGAAGCGACGAGAACAACGGTGGAGATCTTTTTCAGAAAGTCGCTTACGCGGAACCATATATGCCGCCCGATGCTCTTGGCTGTAGGCAAGTGGAAAGCGGGCAACTCGTTGATTATTATATCAGAGGGCTGATTGAACCAGCGTGTGCGGCGCATAATGAAGGCGAAAAGGAAACTGAGCGATATGCCCATAAGATAGAGCGAACCAAGGACGAGTGCCTGGTGCCGGGGGAAGAAAATGGAAATGAACAGTATATAGACCGGCAGCCGTGCCGAGCAACTCATAAAAGGAATCATCAGCATAGTGAGCATCCTGTCTTGGGGCGACTGGATGTCTCTGGCCGCAATAATAGCCGGCACGTTGCAGTCGAAACCCATAAGCATAGGGATGAAACTGCGTCCATGCAGCCCCACACTATGCATCACGCCGTCCATCAGATACGCCACACGCGACATATAACCCGTATCTTCCATCAGCGAAAGGAAGAAGAACAGGATTATGATGTTGGGCAGGGCTGTCAGCAGTGAACCCACTCCCTGTACTATGCCGTCAGCGAGCAGACTGCGAAGCCAGCCAATGGACAGCGTGTCCGTCAGACAGTCGTGCAGCCAATCGACACCTGTTTGAAGCCAATCCTGTATAGGTCCGCCAATCGCGAAGGTGGCCCAGAAGACGAAACAGAGAATCAGAACAAGAACAGGGAAACCTGTAAGCGGGCGTGTAAGAAGGTGGTTGGCACGTTCTTGCCATGTCGATTGGTCTTCTTTGGGGTGTTGCAGGACTTCCTCAAGTACGCCGTGAACGTATGCGCGATAAGCGTCTTTGTTTTCCTGTTCCCACCCGTGAACGACAGGGTGCGCGAACGAATGTGGCTGCGTTGCCGCTTTGCGCAGCAGTTGCAACAGTTCGTTTATTCCTTCGCCTGTGAGTGTAGAGACCACAACTATCGGCACGCCAATGAGATGCCGCATACGGGCGATGTCGATGGCGTGTCCCGTTTGTGCGAGCCGGTCGTACCGCGTGACGGCTATAACGAGAGGGTGGCGGTCATCCACCAACGACGGGGTGAGCATAAGGCTCTCTTCCAGATCGGTCGCATCCACCACTTGCAGCACGGCATCGTGGTGTTCTAAGTCCATATCCTCGTGCGACAGGTGCTCGTCAAAACGCAGCTCCGGGGATTCCCTCCGCAGCGACTGCGCTTCCTGCAAGTCACGAATGAGTGATGACTTGCCGCTTTGTGAGTTGCCTACTATTGCTATTTCGCGTATCATATATCAGCGTCTCTTCAGTCCCCTGCCCTGTTGCCAGGCTCTTTTTATACCACCCTGACTTGTTGTCAGATTTTTGTCCTATCGGTTTCGTGTCCTGTGATTTTGCGGGCAAAGGTAGTGTAATTGCATAGTTCAGCCAATAGCAAAAAGTTGGTATTTTTGCTGTGTACGGGAAATAACCTGCTAACCTGCAAAATGAGTGTGGTGTGTAGTGTTCTTCTGGGCGGTGGCAGACTATTCTGCCGTTGCTTGATTTTGCATAACAACCAAAATCACAACAGAAGATACACCCTTTTGCTCCGCTCCGGAAAAACGCCGCAAACGCCGTAATACAAAAATCTTCCCTACTATCAAAAAAACACCCAAACTCTTGCAAATCCCTCTTTTTTTTTCGTACCTTTGCGGCGTGAAATTTTCAATCATTAGACCATAAACTTGCAACTTCACTCAACACTAAACATCCAACTCTCAACTATATAAAATCCTAAATTTCCATCATGTCAGCCACCGCCTCCCTCGACAGACCAATCAGCAGTCAGTTTGTCAGTGACATCCGCCAGATTATTACCGCAGCACAAACCAATGCGGTGCGCAGTGTCGATTTCTGCCGTGTACAGATGTACTGGCATCTGGGCCAGCGCATCTTGGAAGAAGAGCAGCAGGGCAAGTCGCGTGCTGACTATGGTTCTTACCTTATCCGCAACTTAGCCAAGCAGTTAGAACCTGAATTTGGCAGCGGGTTTGGAGAGCGGCAACTGAAATTCTGCCGCCAGTTTTACAAGGAATATCCAATTGTGAACGCACTGCGTTCCCAATTAAATTGGAGCCAGTATCGTATGCTCATACAGATCTCCGACCCTGACAAGCGCGAGTACTACGAACTGGAGGCGGTCAATAACGCTTGGACGGGCCGTGAGTTACAGCGGCAGATTGACTCCCTCCTGTATGAGCGGCTTTTGCTGAGCAATGAGAAGGAGCAGGTTCTGGCGGTGGCCCGTAAAGAGCGCATTCCGGAATCGCCGTTGGAAATCATCAAGCAGCCTACCGTATTGGAGTTCCTCGGGCTGAAGCGTGAAGCCGCTTATTATGAGAAAGATATCGAGCAAGCCATCATTACCCATATTGCTGACTTTATGCTTGAGATGGGCAAAGGCTTCTCGTTTGTGGCACGGCAGAAACGGATATTGCTTGAAGACGACGAGTTCTTTGCAGACCTTGTTTTCTATAACCGTCTGCTCAAATGTTTCGTGGTAGTGGAGTTGAAGACAGGTGAACTGACGCATCAGGATCTCGGGCAGTTGCAGATGTATGTCAATTATTACGACCGCAATGAGAAACTGCCGGAAGAGAACCCGACCATCGGTATCCTGCTTTGTACCCGAAAGAACGACACCCTTGTCCGCACAACCCTTCCGCAAGACAACACTACGATTCTCGCTTCTGAGTACAAGCTTTATTTGCCTACAGAGGAGCAGTTAATCCGCGAGGTCAACGAAGTCAAACAGCATTTCACCCAAGACAACACCTAACCCTCATAAACCAACTTAACAACCCATAAACTTCTAAACGCCTTAACTCATCAACCCTAAAAAGTAAACATGCAATCAATAACATGAAATAATCATGAAATCAATAACCATAAACTCTCAACTCTCCAACTTCTTTCAACTATCAACTTTCAACTTCTTTCAACTATCAACTCTCAACTTTCAACTTCTTTCAACTATCAACTATATTGCAATCATAAAACCATAAATCAAAAATGACCTTTGAGCTTTTAGCGAAAAACATTGAGACGATTCATTCGGTCTTGCAGCAGCAAGCGGCACATGCTGTCAACTTGTCGCTGACATCCCGCAACTGGTTGATGGGATGTTATATCGTTGAGTTCGAGCAGAACGGCGAAGACCGTGCGCAATATGGCACCAAATTGCTCAAACGCCTTGAAGAGCGCCTGCATACCAAAGGATTGACCGAACGTCGTTTTCGCGAATTCCGCCGTCTCTATCTGGTGTATCCGCAATTAGGCAAGGAGGTGCTTGATTATGTAGGCGCACAACAACCCGCATCCCCATTAGCATTGCCCGATACAATTCGGCGGATAGCGTCCGCCGAATCCGGAGACACACCAATTCGGCGGTTAGCGACCGCCGAATCTGAAAACGCTACTTCGCAAATGAATATGTATATCAATTACTACAAGCACGAAGTAATGACCGAGGATGACAATTCGCCGATAGGCTTGTTGCTCTGTACAGACTATGGAGAGACGGTTGTTAAATATGCGACCGGAGGATTAGACCCGAACTTATTCGTGCAAAAGTATCATATCCACCTGCCGTCTGAAGCGGAACTGAAAGCATTTATTGCCCACAGCATCCGCAGCACAACCTAACACCCATAAATTTGAAACATGAAATAACAAACATGCAATCATAAACCATAAATCATCAACTATCAACTATCAATTGTCAACTATCAACTATAAAACAACTTTCAACTAAAAAAATGCCCAAACTCTTGTAAATCCCTCTTTTTTTCGTACCTTTGCGGCGTTAAAAATTGAAACCTGAAAATCATAAACTTGAATTGATATTAAATAACACTTGCAAAAACAACGAAACTATGGCACGACCAATTGCTGAAACTCCGATTTTGTTTGATTTGGATGCTGAGCGTTTCCAGCACAATATGGACAATGTTCAGCCTGCTTCGCGCGAGGAGATGGAGCGTTGCATGCGCTCGTATGAGTGGATGAAAAGTATCGCTACGTTCCCTATGTGATGTCAGGTATGAAGATTGTACGATTGGAGGACATCTCCGCAATCAAACCGTTTGATTGTGGAGATAGTGACTTGAATGAGTTTTTACTCAAAGATGCGGCTCTTTATCAACAGCAGTTTCTCGCATCCACGTATATTATCGAGGATGACGACCGCACTATTGCGTTCTATAGTTTGCTTAATGACAAGATTTCCAAGAGCAATATACCGCAGAACTTATGGTGCAAGGTGCGCAAAGAAATCCCGCACTCCAAGCACATGGGCAGTTATCCTGCCGTTAAGATTGGCCGGTTGGGTGTCAGTCTGTCTCAAAAAGGGAACCGTATCGGTTCACAGATTTTGGAAGGTATCCGTATTACGCTTATCACCAACCGGCAGTATTCTGCTTGCCGCTTTTTGACTGTGGATGCATATAAGGAGGCTGTTCCGTTTTATGAGAAAAATGGCTTTATCCCCTTACTCAACCAGTCGACAGAAGAACTCACAGTACCAATGTATCTGGATTTGAAGAAGTATGCGATGAATATCCCTCCCTTCTCTGTAATGCTCTCCCGTTAAGCAAGTCCTTTACCTCACCACTTTCCTTGACAAGTGGGGGTCAGGCGTGGAGCGTATTATGGAACTCTGCAAGGAAGCCGCTGTTCCCGCTCCTTTCTATTCGGTAGCCTCCCACGAAGTCATCCTTACCTTCCCCAGACCGGAACGACAACAAGGTAATGGAAATGACCCAAAAGATGACCCAAAAGAGAAATTAGACAAACTTACTGATAGACAGCGTATTGTTTTGTATTTAATAAGAGAGGATAACACCTTGACCATATCACAAATGACCCAAAAGCTAAAGGTTTCCGAAAAAACCATTAAACGCGACATAGCCACATTGCAAGAAGCTGGTTTTTTGGTTCGGGAAGGAGGACGTAAAGATGGAAAATGGCAGATTATTATTTAAGCACTCCCCTGGAAACCATCATAGAGCCCATCGCAGAGAGCATCGTAGAGAATCTGTCCGCAATGCGAAAATAATTCAGTAAGCCGGTAGCAAGTCAAAAACTACCCAGAAAATTGAGGCAAAATACTAAGGTGAAAACTATAAACTCTCAACTCTCCAACTTCTTTCAACTATCAACTCTCAACTTTCAACTTCTTTCAACTTTCAACTTTCAACTTTCAACTATATTGCAATCATAAACCATAAATCATCAACTCATGAAACAAAAACTAACCTTTCTCCTCCTCGCCTCCCTCTTCTTCACGGGGATGAAGGCGCAGGAACCCGAACCGGTGCAGAACCCCGAACCGATGCAGTTGCGGGACACCACCCTGAAGTATCTTACAACATCCGGTACCAACAAAGCGTACAAGGTCTTGTACTGCACGCTGTCCGACGACACCAAACTATTCTTCAAGGATGACATGGGTACAGGGAACAACGCTTCCGGCTACTTCTATCTGTCATTGATCCGGATTGAATCGGACCAATCAACGCTGGACATCCCTGCGGAATATGTCTATCGCGGATACCGCACCTCGTTAAAGAGGGTGGCTATACCTGAGGCGGCCTATCGGTGCAATTTTAACAGAATCACGATTCCCGAAGGCACGGAGGCGTTCTGCCTGCCGTCCAAAAGCTCGTTGGCGACCCTCACACTGCCTTCGACCATTGTCTGTTTCGACGCGACCTTCTCCGACAGTTTCACGGATCTGTACCTGCATTCCGTCTATCCTCCCTATTGGGGGCAGATGGATTACGAGAAAGGGTTGAACAAGCCCATGAGCGGGTCGCTCGAGAATGTCACCCTGCACGTCCCTGCCATGGCGATGGACTTGTATGCCCAAACCGAGCCCTACAAAAACGCCCACCTTGTCGCGTTGGAAGAGCCGGTGCAACACCTGACCGTCGGCTGGCGGCCGGACATCACCATTCAGAACACGGAAGGACTGGCGGAGGACGCACTGCTGACTGTCCCCAGATACTACGTGATATCCAATGACGCTTCCGACCCGTATTATAACGTATCTGTCTTTCGCCATAATAACGAGTGGGGATTCAAGGATTACTACAACGGAGGCTATAATGTATTGATGTACAATAATCAGTTATCAAATAATTGGAATTATCTGGAGGCTTATGATATGTATCCGACGCAGCTGACATTGGATGCTGCAAAGCCGGTGACACTCAGGAAGTTCAGGCTTGAGCAGGACTGCGGCCAGTATTGGTTCTCCAAGTATAAGCACCCTGTCAATAACACGCCCTATGCCGTCACGCCGTCAACAGCCGTCTTCAACTCACCCGTTACTGCGGAGGAGATAGAAATGACTTACCACATGGTTATGACCGAAATGCGGTGGAAAGGGAAACGCCCGGCCAACGCTAACAGGGAGACAGGCACCAAGACATACCATTTGGTCTCGTTCCCCTTTGATGTACGGCTGTCTGACATCACCTTTCCGCCCTTGCAGGACAAAAGCAACATGGAACTGATATGTATGGAGTTTGACGGCGAGAAACGCGCAACGGTTACGGGGTCCGGCTTCTGGCGGCAACTATCAAAAGACGAGGTGCTGCACGCCAACCGTGGCTATCTGATTGAGTTCTACGGACAAGTCACCAACGATGCGTATGTCCAACAGACCACGTTGCACCTAAAGGCGATGGACACCGGGAACAAGCAGCAGATTTTTGCCAGCGGCGATGTTTCCGTACCTCTGACCGCCTACCCCTCAAAGGCCAAGTACCGTCAGGGATGGAATTTCATAGGCAATCCCTATCCCTGCTTCTTCGACATCCGTCATCTGGATTTCACAGCCCCCATCACCGTATCGGACGGCGTAACCTACTATGCTGTCTCACCCGTTGATGATGAGTATTACCTGTACCCCAACGAGGCGTTTTTCGTGCAATGCCCCGAGGGTGCCTCGTCCGTCACATTCAAGAAAGAAGGCCGTCTGCATAACAACCCGAACGGGCTGTGGCTGTTTGAAGTGCCGCAGTCAAAGAGACCGTCGGCACATCAGGCTTCCGAATCAGGTGCTGTGCGCCGTGTCTATAACTTCCTGCTTAACGGCGAGGACGGGTATGACCGCGCCCGCGTCGTTATCAACGAGGAGGCGTCTGCCGATTATGAATTAGAGCGTGACGCCGCCAAGATGATGGGGCAGGGCGGCCCGCAAATGTATGTGCTGGACGGCGGCGTGCAATACGCCATCGACGAACGACCGCTTGAGGACGGCACTTTCACCCTCGGTATGGTGTTCCCCGCCAAGGGAAGTTATGCGCTGTCGCTGAAGGACAGTCCCGACGAGCAGACACCGGTCATTCTGACCGACCTTCTCACCGGCACAGAGACGGACCTGACCCAAGCGGCTTACACGTTCGACGCGGCGGCTGGCAATGCCGCTGACCGGTTCAGCGTACGCATCGGAGCAAAAATGCCGACACCGGTTCAGGATGTCAGCGAACACTCCGGCGAACCTGTTTATTACGACCTGCAAGGACGCATCGTTGCGGATCCGTCCGCAATACAGAAAGGGGTGTATATCCTCAAACAAGGACAGACCACCCGCAAGATTGTCAAATAATGTAGAACATCCAAATACAGATTGAGATATGAAAAGATTGTCAGTTATTCTCGCGGCGATATGGATTCCGATGATGCTGTGGTCACAGAATCCCACGCACACGCTTACCATCGAATACCGGAACGCAAAGGCTTTGATAGAAGTCCGTTCCGTAAGCAATAATAAGACTGTCACGGAAAACGTAGTCAGAAACGACACGGTACGGATCTGTGCCTACCAAGTGGAAGAAGGGGAGACGTACACCATAAAGATAAACCCGAACGGGAACCAGACGGAAGCCGGCAATATCTATAGCGAGTTCACTGCGTGGATGCGTGACGGGGCTGTCTGCTCCACGTCCCCGGAACTGCGAATGACCGTGGGCAAATCGGACATCAGCCTTACGGCGGTCCTGACCCATAAGGTGGAGATGCCCTATTCGCCGAACGCCAACCGGTTTGACGCTTCTACGGGTGTTCTGACACTTGACGAAATACGTAATGGTGATACAAATAAAGCTTTCATAATAGCCAAGAACAGGTATCAGTTTGAATGGGACGATGTACAGAGTTTGGTTCTTATAGGAAAACTGAACAGTGCCGTAGGCTTTGAGGATCTTCATTATTTCAATAAGACAGGTTATAATATGAATAACCTTCAGTCAATTGACTTGTCACAGACAAGCGGGATGTCAATACTGAAAGGAAGCAGTTCTTTACACAGTTATTTCCCTAAGTTGGAACATATTATTCTGGGACCGGATCTTGATACCATTAAAGCAAGTGCGTTCTACGGATTTGGCATCAGTACAATTGACTGCTATGCCGTTAAGCCCCCAATTTGCGCTGTTGAGTATAGCGCTTCTAATGGATCTTTTAGCAAAATGACGGTTTCCAAGGACAAGGTGCTGGTCCGTGTCCCGCCTGAAAGCGTGGAGTTATACAAACAGGCGAAAGGATGGAAGGACTTCCCCAATATCTATCCGCTCTATGAGACCAGCAGCATCGCCGTCAAACTTCCGACCGATGTGCCGGAAGGGTATTACGAGGACATGACCGTGGAACTCACCAACCTCAACAACGGGTTTGAACAAGCCCGCAGAGTGCTCAAAATGCATGATATTGTCTATAGCGGTCTGATGCGCGGCAGCGAATACCAAGCCGTTCTGAAAAACGCCTACGGACAGGTGATGGGGCAGACCGCCTCAGCGGAATTGGGCGAGGAGGACATCACGCTGACCTTCGGCAAACTGCTGCGGACAAAAGACGTGACCCTCAAAGTCACCGGCTCCGATGGGAAAGATGTAACCAGCGATGTGCTGGTTCTGTGGACGGACGAGTCGGACAAGGCGTTGGGACACAGTTACCGCCTGAAAGCGGTGGCGGAAGGCGTCAGATTGAACTGCAAAGTCACCCTTACCGGCGAACTGGCGCAGCAGTATGTCGCGCCCGGTGCCGTGCCAATCACTGTGGACGGAGAGGGAGCGAACCTCCTGACGGTTGCATTGCAACCGATACAGCAGCTGACGCTCCACGGACAAGTGAAAGACCAACAGACGGGCGAAAGCATCGCGGAAGCCACGGTGGCAGTGACGCAACAGAGCGGAAACCAAAGCCAATCCGTCACCGTCACAACTGACGATGAGGGAAGGTACGAACTGCAGGGGACGAACATGGCAGGCGAACTGTCCGTGACAGTTCCCGGATACCTGTCCAAAACAGTGGAGTTTGCATCGCCTGCATCGGATGGCGCGCTTCCGACTGTGGAATTGGAGCCTTTCAACGGTGTCATCGTAAACACATGGCTGACCTATACCGCAGCGGCAAAGGACGGCGAGGAGGGCATAGTCATAGACGGCTTCGATGATGAGAACGGAGATGTCGTATATGAAGTCTATAACCAGACCAAAGAAGCTGCGGTGGAGAACTTCATCGTCAAGGGCAAGGCATTGTATATCATTTCAGGCGTGGATACAGGCGACGAACTGAACATTACCGCAGCCAGCCGTGGCGACTATTTTAGCAAGGTCAGCGCCACCTGTACGATTGGGAACAATGGCACGGCATTCGTGACTCTGTCAATTCGGCAGAAAGGCGTTCTTGAAGCTGTATTGAATTCGGACGCGAACCTTCAGGTAATGGGTGTCCTGTATGACTCAGACGGGCGTTTCTCACGCTCCAATATATACAAGTCCACCGGTCTCCGTTTTTCAAACCTCGCCTCGGGCGACTACACCCTTGTCAGCATGTCCTACAACTACCTTATGAGCAGGATACTGCAGCTGTCCACGCTGGATGACATGGGATTAGTCGATGGAACCGACTATGTGAAAAACACGGTGCTTGTCCAAGACGGACGCATCGCGACAGTCAGCGTGGCGGATGTGCCGGTACTGGATGAGGAGAAAATCCGTTTCACGGACTCGAGAACCTATTTTATCGCCGACAGGAATACCATCAGCATCGGTCAGTCGGTGGTCATCCAGTCCAAACTGTCTTTCGCGAAGCAGTATGCGGAACGGATCGGCAATGTGGAGTTTTTGCTGGATATGCCGGACGAAATCGACTTGGTGGAGAACTCGCCACTCGCGGGTTCCGCCCCAAGCAGCTACCGAATAGAAGACGGACGTTATGTCTTCCCCGTTGAGAATATGGAGGATGGCATTTTCAGAATGTGTCTGTTGCCAAAAAATACAGGGGAGTTCCGCATAACAGGCTCCGTCCGTTTCATTCTTGACGGTGCGCGGATAGTCCAGCCCATCGGAACAGTCTGGGTGCTGACCCAGGGCTTTACCATAAGCGAACCCGCATTTGTCACATCCTCCACTTTGTATGTAAGCGGTACGGCACCATTAGTTTGCAAAAACGTTGAAATATATGACCACAACAATCTGGTGGGTACCGCCAAAGTGGACGGGACGGGATGCTGGTCTGTCAGTGTCAAGTTTCACGCAAACAAGCCGACTGACTGTCATGCCATCAAGGCGCGGACATCGACCCAGGAAACAGGTGTTATTGAATCCGAAGTCAGGTATGTCGCGTTCAAAGACAACCATCACATGGCAAAAATAGTGGTCATGGTGCCGCCACACTCAAAGAAACCTGTAGTTTTCAACTTTTATGAAAACAGCATAAGTGCGAAGTCATATACTTATGTGTTACAGGATTGGTGGCAGAAGACAAATGTGATCCCCTATACTACGAAATTCAACTTCCTCGCCTTGTTTGACGACTTGGATGAGTCCAAAACAAATGACGTAAAGATCAAAGTGCTGGCGTCAGACGGAACCACCCGCACGTTGAAAGCGAAATACGATGCCGAAAAACAATGCTATTATGCCTCGTCCAAATATCCCAACTCATCCAAACTGCCGGTTTCAGCCTACGCTTATGTGGAAGCAGAATACTCACCTGTCAGCGAAGAAGAGAAAGCTGCAGAGGCTGAGGCAAGTAAAAACGTCCTGACAAAATTGAAAAAAGCCGCAATCAAAGCCGCGAAGAAAGGGGAGATTGAAGTGCTGTCGAGTGACGAGAAAACGATCAACATGCGTTATACCGTAAGCGGAAAGACCCCATTTGCTTTCACCATGAAAGAAATGGACTATGACGAGGCAGCGGAGCGCCTGATGGATGACTGGCCGTTCATCTCCCACAATGAAACGGACACCTTTGCCTTTACTTTTATAAACGGGACAGATGAGGCGGAAATGCTGCTCTTGGATGTGAACGGGCATTCCGCCATGCGGATGGGCATCACCTATGCCGAGACCGATGATCTGGGCGCTATGCCGGGCAAAAGGCCGGTCGCACCCAGGATGAAAAGACCGTCGGCCGTGGACATGGTAAACGCATGGGGAACGGCAGCCAGCATAGGATCCGATATTTTGGAGGTAGTAGGAATGAAGGATTATATAGACGCCATCTTCTTCTACGATAATATGATGCGGAGCCGGCATAGACGAATGGCCAGAGCCATTGACGACGAAATCGAAAAAGCAAACGCGCAGCTGGAATCGTATTGTATTGAAGATGGTGAAATAATATCATACCCGCCCGACAGGAGAGAATATTTCAAAAATCGAACAAACAAAATGCTGAACGATTTTGATGAACTTGCCAGCCAATGGGGTGAAACCTATAAAAGTATAATGGTTGACTTGTGCAGAAAGGTGGCATGGGATGTTACTTTTTCCGCTGCCACAAGTGGCATAGGCAAATATCTTGGATCGGGTATGAAAGCCGCCGGATTGGTAAAAACGGCTGACCACTTGTCTGCGGCAGAAGAAGCCGCACAATATGCAGTGGGCAGCACTCTTCAATTAGGGAAAGACTGGCTTGACAAGCATTATATCAATCCCAATATCGAAGAGATGGTAAGCGTGAATTTTGACCGTCATTTCAAAGAATATAAGAATACAATGGATCTTCAGGGAGAAAGCATCATAAGAGCACTGAAATTTATTAACGAGGAAATAGCAGATGAAGACCCATGTGACGATGAGGATGAAGACGAGGAGGATGAGGACGATGATGATGAGGACGATGAAGACGATGATGATGATGATGACAATGACGATGAAGACAATAACGATGATTTCGATGATGATTACAGTGATAATAGAGCAGCCTACGAACGTGACAGACTGAGAGGTTTTCCGCCTACTTCGACCTGGTGGTGCTCTGGGAGAGCGAGACCGCTTATCGACCCGCAAGGGTATGTTTACGAGGCTGTGCCGTCCAACCGCGTGGAAGGCGCCACAGCGACCATCTACTACAAGGACTTTATGCTCAACCAAAACGGGAACAGTTCCGGCGAGAGAGATGCAATGTGGGATGCCGAAAATTATGACCAGGTAAACCCGCAGACCACCGGATCGGACGGCATGTACCAGTGGGATGTGCCACAGGGAATATGGCAGGTACGCGTGCAGAAAGAGGGCTATGAGAACAACGCTTCGGAATGGCTGCCCGTGCCGCCCCCGCAACTGGATGTCAATATACCTATCGTCCGTGCCAGACTGCCCAAGGTGGAAACGGCGCACGCCTACGAGGATGCCGTGACCGTGAAGTTCGACAACTATATGCAGCCCGTCCTCCTGACCACGGAACAGATTACCGTGAAGGAGAACGGCACAGCCGTAGAAGGCGTTATCTCGCTGACCGACGAGGAGGAGGCTCCCGACGGAGCTGCCTATGCGTCGCAGCTGCGCTTCGTGCCCGCAACGCCGTTCACGGCGACGGAAGTGACCCTGATTGTCTCCGGACAGGTGAAGAGCTATGCCGGCATCGAGATGGACGAACCCTACGAGGCGGTTCTGCCGATTGAACGGGAACTCAAGAGCCTTGAGGCAGCGAAGAAAGTGTATGTGGAATACCAGGGTACGGGAACCGTCCGCGTGAAGGGGACACCCGCCGCCGCTGCCGCAGGCAAGAAGGTGACGGTGACCTGCCTGTCGGGCATCATCGCTTCCGCCACACAGACAGAAGTGGTTCTTGACGCGAACGGCGAGGCGCACATAACCATACAGGGAGACCTGCCGGGCGAGGAGATTGTCACGTTCACAATGGAAGACCCCGAACTGACCACAAGCACACTGGTGAAAGTGGTTACGGAACTCCCGTTAGTGATTGAGGCTCCCGAAGCCTCTGTCGCCACGGAGACCGAGGTGGCGAAAGGCGCGGAAATCACCCTGACCTGCAAGACCGAAGGCGCGGCGATCTATTTCACGCTCGACGGCAGCAGTCCTTTGGATTCCGACACCCGCATCCTATACGACGGCACGCCTGTTGTCATCAACGCGGAGACCACCCTCGCGGCTGTGGCGGTCATTGACGGCAAGGGTTCGAGCGATGTTAGGACATGGCACTACACTGTCTCTGTCGAGACCCGCACGGAGGAAGTGAGCAGCGGCAGTATGCAAGTGACTCCCGCACGTGTCCGTGACTCGTTTGTGGTGACCGGTGTGGAAGGCGTTTTCAGTCTGCGTGTTTACAGCATGTCGGGCAAGCTTCTCCTGACGCTTGAGCAGGTCCGCAGCGGACAGCGGGTGGATACGTCCGCCCTGCCGGCAGGCATCCACCTCGTCGTGGTCAACACCCCCGCAGCCTCCTTCACCCGCCGGATTGTCAAGAACTGAGATGTGTGTCATCAGGTACTGAGACGGGCGTATGGTTGACAATTTTGCAGAAATAGTGATTTTATTTTGCTTGCACAAAAAATAGCAGTATTTTTGCGCGCTTTTTTAGCGAGAAAAAAGCATAACATGTCTAACACTAAACAAGATTTTCTCCATTATGACAGAGAATCCTTCACTCCAGAACTTCGACTGGGATGCCTATGAGCTTGAGAAACAAGGCAAACAAAACGAAGAAACGAAACAAAAGTATGACCAGACCTTGAACGCTGTAAAGACGAACGAGGTAGTAATGGGTACAGTAACGAGCATCAACAAACGCGAGGTGGTGGTCAACATCGGCTACAAATCGGACGGCGTGGTACCTGCCACCGAGTTTCGCTACAACCCCGACCTCAAAGTAGGCGATCAGGTAGAGGTATATATCGAGAGCCAAGAGGACAGAGACGGTCAGCTGGTATTGTCTCACAAAGAAGCGCGCAACTCCCGCAGCTGGGAACGCGTAAACGAGGCTTACGACAAACAGGAGATTGTGAACGGTTACATCAAGTGCCGCACCAAAGGCGGTATGATTGTCGATGTATTCGGAATGGAATCGTTCCTGCCCGGCAGCCAGATTGACGTGAAGCCCATCCGCGACTACGACATCTTCGTAGGCAAGACGATGGAGTTCAAGATTGTGAAAATCAATCCCGAGTTCCGCAATGTGGTTGTATCACACAAGGCGCTTATTGAAGCCGAATTAGAAGCCCAGAAGCGCGAAATCGTATCGCACCTTGAGAAGGGCCAGGTACTGGAAGGCACCGTCAAGAACATCACCTCTTACGGCGTGTTCATTGACCTCGGCGGCGTGGACGGTCTGATCCATATCACCGACCTGAGCTGGGGCCGCGTGAACGACCCGCACGAATTGGTTGAACTTGACCAGAAGATCAACGTGGTTATTCTTGACTTCGACGAGGAGAAGAAACGTATCGCCCTCGGTCTGAAGCAGCTGACCCCGCACCCGTGGGACGCTCTTGACCCGAACCTCAAAGTGGGCGACAAGGTTCACGGCAAGGTAGTGGTAATGACCGACTACGGAGCATTCGTAGAGATAGCCGACGGTATAGAAGGTCTGGTACACGTGAGCGAGATGTCGTGGAGCCAGCACCTGCGCAGTGCCAACGACTTCCTTAAGGTAGGCGACGAGATTGACGCCATCATCCTGACCCTCGACCGCGAAGAGAGAAAGATGTCGCTCGGTATCAAGCAACTGAAAGTTGACCCATGGGAGAACATCGAGATGAAATATGCCGTAGGCAGCCGTCATTTCGCCCGCGTGCGCAACTTCACCAACTTCGGCGTGTTCGTAGAGATAGAAGAAGGCGTTGAAGGTCTGATTCACATCAGCGACCTGAGCTGGATCAAGAAGATCAAACACCCCAATGAGTTCACATCCATCGGTGCTGAGATTGAGGTTGTTGTTCTGGAAATCGACAAAGAGAACCGCCGTCTGAGCCTCGGTCACAAGCAGTTGGAAGAAAACCCGTGGGAGGAACTGGAAGCCAAGTACGGACTTGACACTATCGTCAGCGGCAAAGTGGTTGAATTGAACGACAAGGGTGCCGTAGTGGCATTGGAAGACGGCGTGGAAGGCTTCTGCACATCACGTCACTTGCAGAAAGAGGACAAGAGTCCCGTTGCCGTAGGCGACACGATGGACTTCCGCGTGATTGAGTTCAACCGCGATGCCAAACGCATACTGCTGAGCCACCTGCGCACATGGGAAGAGCGCAAAGAAGTTCCCGCAAAGGAAAAAGCAGCCAAGAAAGAGGCACAGGCCGAACTGCCAAAGGCAGAGGTGACAACCACTCTTGGTGATATCGATGCGTTGGCTTCACTGAAAGCCAGCATGGAGGCAGAGGCTAAGAAATAACGATAACAGATGTAAGAAAAAAGGCTGTCCACGATAGGCAGCCTTTTTTTGCAGTTGACATGTCGCCAACGATAGGATATATAACAGATGTATTGAAAGAGAGGTACATGCCTGATGAGGCACGTGCTATGGCTATGTGGCTGACAGAGGAGCTGACAGGCAAGACAAGAGCAGAGATACTGTTAAGACAGGAGCCGTTGGAGATCAGAGGATTGGACGGATATTTAGAAAGGCTGCTAGAAGGTGAGCCTATACAGTACGTTTTTGGCAGGACTGAATGGATGGGTCTGAATCTGCGTGTTACGGGAGCCACCCTTATTCCGCGTCCAGAGACAAGCGAGCTGGTGGACTGGGTGACAAGCGATAACGGAAAGAGAGGCTCACATCTGCGTGTATTGGACATCGGAACTGGCAGCGGATGCATCGCTATTGCGCTGAAAAAGAGACAGCCACAATGGGAAGTGAGCGCGTGGGACGTGAGCGAGGAGGCATTGGAAACAGCAAAAGAGAATGCGCGGAACAACGGAGTGGAGATAGATTTTGACAGAGTGGACATATTGTCTGAAACGGGTGGCAGACCAGAGAAAGAAGACAGCAACGGCAATCAGTACAGGTTTGATATTGTGGTGAGCAATCCGCCTTACATACTCTCTTCCGAACGCGGTACGATGGACAGGAACGTGACAGGTTATGAGCCGGAGAGTGCGTTGTTTGTGCCAGATGACGACCCGCTGATTTTCTACCGCGCCATTGCGCAAAAGAGACTTGCACCCGCAGTGTATTTTGAGATCAACGAGAGTATGGGAGACAAGGTGAAGAAGCTGCTGACAAGCGAAGGATACGAAAATGTTGTGGTCAGGAAAGACAGTTACGGGAAAGACAGAATGGTGAGAGCGGAATTAAGAATTTATGATTTATGGTTTATGATTTATGGTTTATGATTTATGACAGTAGAGATACGAAACAAGGCAGCAAGGTACTGCTCGGTAGCTGAACGGTGCCGGCAGGAAGTGGAACAGAAATTAGACGCATGGGGAGCAGATGAGGCTGATTATGAAGATGTCATCAGGTACTTGTATGACAACGGTTACCTGGACGACAGCCGTTACTGCCGCGCCTTCGTTCATGACAAAGTGGCGTTCGCCCAATGGGGAAGACAGAAGATACGCTACGCCCTGCGCGCCAAACGCCTGCCTGACGGTCTTATCGAAAGAGCATTAGAAGAAACAGACACAGAGGTCTATAAAAAGAACATGGAAAAACTCATTGCTTCACGCCCGAAAGCGACCAACGAAGCGGACAAAGCAAAGTTAGTAAGGTTTATGCTTCAGAGAGGATATACGTATGAGGAGATTGCTAATTTATGATTTATGGTTTATGATTTATGATTTCAATACGATAACCCATTCTACACAACCCGATAACACAATCTACGCATAAAGACAGGGACTGACTCGGCTTCGAGTCAGTCCCTGTCTTCTATTCTGCTATGTATTCAGTAACGTATTCTGCAACGTATCGTATTCAGCAAAGGGTTATTGCGCGTAGCGGTCGTACTCGGTATAGTAAAGGTTGAAGAGATCGTTACGGTGGTAACGATTGAGGTTCTGGAGAACATAACCGAGAATACCGAGGTTCTGATTGACAGTTGACTGGACGCTCTTGCGCTGTTTCTTGGGAAGTGCGGACGACCAGCGCAGGTACTCAACACAATTGTCAGCCACGGCAGCCATAACCGAATCCGCCTGCTCTACGAGTCCTTGCTGCTGCACCTTGTCAGACGCGGCATAGCGGATAGCCGCCATACAAGCGGAGGTATAGTCAAACGGAATGTTATATGCGGGCAACATCTTCTCCGCATAGTCAATGACTTCTATTGATTTGTCGTACTGTCTCTCCTTATATAGAGCCTCGGTGAGTTCGAGGAACATCATACGGTGGGTATGGCACATACGCATAAGGTTCTCGTCGATATAGATACCGGGCTTGTCGATATTGCCGAATGCGAACCGGTGCATCATATTGTCGTACATGACCTCCGTATTAACCCGCGCCCTGCCGTCTTCGCTCTTCTTAGGCGTTACACGATAAGCAAGACCGGTCAACTCGAAGTACGGGCGCAAACCGAGGTAGTAATCATCACCGACTGTGACTGCGAAATAGACGGGCCGCTCGAAGTTGTTCTGCTCAAGCATTTCCATAACCATCATTTCGGAACGTGTGTAACGTTTTGCCTCCTTGAGCATTATCTGTTCGCCGTCAGGTCCGTCAAAATAGAGTTGCCTGGCAGGAATATAGTTGTCGTTGTCGCGTTCACGCAGTTTGGTCTGCGGGTCGTCGGAACGGACAAAGCGGAAAGCCCGCTCAACGGAGATTGGCTGGCCTACATTGTCTTCGACCCAAAGGACTTCGTTGGTACCAGGCATATAGTCCTTATATTCCCACGTGATGGGCAGTCCTTTGCTTTCGTAGTACGGACGTTTCATCTGGTCGATGTACCAGTCGGTCTGGAGATATGAGAGGTTGCAAACGCGCAGGTCGGTACCCACCCCTTCCACTTCCTGGTTGTACCAGAGCGGGAAGGTATCGTTATCGCCATTGGAGAAGATGATGCCTTGTGACTCACACGATTTGAGATAGTTGGCACCAAAATCCCGACAGGTATAGCGGTCGCTGCGGTCGTGGTCGTCCCAGTTCTGCGAAGCCATCTGCGCGGGAACGAGGAGTGTGACGAGAGTGATGACAACGGCAATAGCAATCTTATCGCCTTCTTTTTGCGTTATTTTTTCGAAAGCCTCGTACAGACCGATGACACCCAATCCAATCCAGATACAGAAGGCATAAAAGGAGCCTGCGTAAGCATAGTCACGTTCACGTGGCTGGTAAGGAGTCTGATTGAGATAGACAACTATGGCCAGACCGGTAAGGAAGAAGAGGAGGAAGGTGATAGTGAAGTTCATAGCCCCTTTCTGCTTCTTGCACAACTGCCATACGATACCGATTATACCGAGCAGAAGCGGGAGCATATAATAGACGTTGTGCCCTTTGTTCTGCTTGAGTTCGGTCGGCAGTGCGTTTTGGTCACCAAGCATCAGGTTATCAATGGGTGAGATACCCGTTATCCAGTTGCCTTTGTGGAGTTCACCGTAACCCTGCAGGTCGTTCTGTCTGCCGGAGAAGTTCCACATAAAGTAGCGCCAATACATAAAGTTCACCTGATAGCGGAAGAAGAACCTCAAGTTCTCGGCAAAAGTGGGGCAATACTCGGCTTTCCACTGTCCGCAGTACTCATAGCGCACCTTGCGTCCTTTGATCTGAGCCCACTCTTTGTAAGCACTGACATGGTTGGACTGGGGCGAGTACATACGCGGGAAGAGCATACAGAACTTGTCCATATACTTATACGAGTTTTTGTAGCCCGTGATGGCGTAGTGGTCTTTCCCGCCTTCTTCTTTTGGTGCAGGTGCATACTGGGCGTGTCCTCGTTTCTCAACGGGGATACACATATTGCCTTCTATGCGCAGCTCGACGGGGGCGTTGTATGTCTGCCCGTAGAGCAGCGGGCGATCGCCGTACTGCTCACGATTGAGGTAGTACTTGAGAGAGAAGACGTTATCCGGTGAGTTCTGATCCATAGGCGTGTCAGCCGAGGAGCGGATGACAATAGCGGCATAGGAGGAGTATCCCACGAGTATAACAGCCAGCATGATAAGGGCTGTGTTGCACCAACGCCAAAGTTGTGACGTGTCTTTTTCGTCTTGCCGCTCCAACTTGCGATAGGTGAAAATAATTCCCGCTACAATAAGGACAGCCGTCAGAATGAGATAAACGAAGAGACCTGTATTGAACGGGCAACCGAGCGTATTGACGAAGAATAGTTCGCACCAGCCGGCAACAGTAGGAACACCCGGAATGATACCATAAAGGATGGTAGCCAAAACAGCGACAGACACGAGGAAAGCGAAGATGACACCTTTCCACGAGAAAGTGTAGCGGCGGAAATAATAGACGAGGACAATAGCAGGAATGGTAAGGAGATTAAGCAGATGGACACCTATGCTGAGTCCCATGAGATACATAATGAGAATGAGCCACTTATCCGAACCTTCCTCATCTGCGTGTTCGTCCCACTTAAGAATGAGCCAAAAGACCAAGGCAGTGAAAAGCGACGAGGATGCATAGACCTCTCCTTCGACGGCAGAGAACCAGAAGGTGTCGGAGAAAGTGTATGCGAGTGCGCCGACCGCCCCTGCAGCGAGGACGATGACAGTTTTGGCAAGGGTGTCGGGAGTAATCAGTTTGCGCGCCAAAGCTGTGACAGTCCAGAAGAGGAAAAGTATAGTGAACGCTGACGCGAGTGCCGAAAGGGCATTGACACACATGGCAACGTGGGTTGTATCGGATGCAAAGAGGGAGAAGAAATGTCCCATAAGCATGAAGAAAGGCGCTCCTGGGGGGTGTCCGACATCAAGTTTGTAGGCACTGGAGATGAACTCACCGCAATCCCAGAAAGATGCCGTGGGTTCCATAGTGAGCAGATACGTGGCGGCAGCAATGGCAAAGACGAGCCATCCGCCGACAGTATTCCAAAGTTTGAAGTTTTTCATATTGATTTTTTTGTCACTTTTATCTTTTCAGGGGTATGCTCCAAGCGATGCGGTTGCAAATTGTCAAAGTCGTTATCGTGTCGTTGTCGTGTCGTTATCGTCCTGCCTCCGACAAGCCTGCTATGAAAACAGGGTTCCGCCGACAGGACAAAGGCGATGATACTGCAAGGATATGACCAAGACATGGCAATGATACAGCAAGGGCATAGCAATGAGCGTGCAAAAGTAGTTTTTCTTGTCAAAGCGGGAAAGACATTTTGCAATTATGCGTGATTTTAATAAAATAAGGACACTTTTTTCGCAATTATTACAAACTGTTTTGGAAAGATAATGATAAAAGCTTACTTTTGCGCGTTTTATGCGCGTATGCGGGCGGATTTGCCCGCAGGCAGAATACCGGGCGGTACAAGGTACATGTGACGACAGGATGGGAATGACCGCAGGCAATACCCGCATCCCCGGCAGGGAGGCATTACAGCGAGCGGGACACCCGCACTCCCGAACAACAATTTGAACAACAATAAAAACATATAAAATTATGCAACAAACAGACTTGAGTAACAGAACGATAGCCGTAGTAGGCTTGGGATATGTGGGACTGCCATTGGCTATAGAATACGGCAAGAAATACCGTGTAACAGGATTTGACGTGTATGAACCCCGCGTAGAAGAGTTGAAAGCGGGTCGTGACCACACAATGGAAGCAGACCTCGCCGGCATGAAGCAGGCCCGCGCCCTGTACGAGAAAACCCATACCATCGGCCTGACGCTGACAAGCGACATGAAAGAGCTGGAGCAGGTGAACACCTACATAGTGACAGTGCCTACCCCTATTGACCGCTTTAACAACCCTGACCTGACACCGCTGCTGAAAGCCTCAGCAACTATAGGCAAGACGCTGAGAAAGGGCGATATAGTGATATATGAGAGTACCGTTTATCCAGGTTGCACTGAAGAAGACTGCGTGCCTGTATTAGAGAGGGAAAGCGGTCTGAAGTTCAATAAGGACTTCTTCTGCGGATACAGTCCCGAGCGTATCAATCCGGGCGACAAGGTGAACACGCTGACCAAGATAAAGAAAATCACATCTGGATCAACGCCTGAGGTGGCGGATATAGTAGATGCTCTGTACAACTCCATTTTGGAGAACGGCACCCACAGAGCGCCGAACATGAAGGTGGCAGAGGCAGCGAAAGCAGTGGAGAACAGCCAGCGAGATGTCAATATCAGTTTTATGAACGAGTTGGCACTGATATGCGACCGCGTGGGCATAGACACCAACGATGTGATAGAGGCCGCAGGCACGAAATGGAACTTCCTCAAATACCGTCCCGGCCTGGTAGGCGGTCACTGCATATCGGTGGACCCGTATTATTTGGCTCACAAAGCCAAAGCACTGGGCTATGACCCGCAAGTGATACTGTCGGGCAGAGCGGTGAACAACTCGATAGCCAAGTTCATTGCCGACAAGGTGCTTAAACTGATGATACAGAAAGACCACAAGATAAAGGGTGCCAACATCCTGATGTTAGGCGTTACGTTCAAAGAGAACTGTCCCGACTGCAGAAACACGAAGGTAGTGGATATAGCAACCGAGTTGGAAGAGTTCGGCTGCAACGTGGATATATATGACCCGTGGGCATCAAAAGAGGTGGTCAAGCACGAATACGGCAAAGAACTGACAGACAAGATAGACGAGAACAAGCGATACGCGGCCATCATTGCCTGCGTAAGCCACGATGAGTTCAAGACTTTTGACTTTGCAAAATACAAAGCTGACAATGCCGTTATCTACGATGTGAAGAACTTTGTGGACAGAGCATTGGTTGACGGCAGGCTATAAACACAAACAGCACTATATGAAGAGAGTAGCAGTAGCAGGTACTGGCTATGTAGGTCTGTCGATAGCGACTTTGCTGGCCCAGCATAACAAAGTGGTTGCGGTAGATATAGCGCCTGACCGTGTGGATAAAATCAACCGCCGTGAGACGACTATACAAGACGACTATATAGAGCGTTATTTCGGGGGTATGGATGCCAATGGCAAGCCAGTTGAGTTGGACTTGACAGCCACTCTGGACGGCGACAAGGCATACTCTGAAGCCGAATGGGTGGTGATAGCGACACCTACCAACTATGACCCGCAGAAGAACTACTTTGACACGAGTGCCGTAGAATCGGTAATAGAGCAGGTGATGCGTGTCAACAAGGAGGCACTGATAGTGGTCAAATCGACTATACCGGTAGGTTTTACGGAAAGCATACGGCAAAAGACCGGCAACAGGAACATATTGTTCGCGCCGGAGTTTTTGCGCGAGAGCAAGGCGTTGTATGACAACCTGTATCCATCGCGTATCATAGTAGGTACAGACCTGCAGGACGAAAGGCTGACAGCTGCCGCAAAGGAGTTTGCGGAAATGTTGCAAGAAGGCGCGGCGGCGAAAGACATCCCTACCCTCTTTATGGGTTTCACGGAAGCAGAGGCAGTCAAACTGTTCGCCAATACGTACTTGGCGTTGAGAGTGAGTTATTTCAACGAGTTGGACACATACGCGGAGATGAAAGGTCTGAACACACAGCAAATAATCGACGGTGTATGTTTGGATCCGCGAATTGGCCAGCACTACAATAACCCTTCATTCGGATACGGCGGTTACTGTCTGCCAAAGGACACCAAACAGTTGCTTGCCAATTACTCTGACGTACCCGAGAACCTGATTGGCGCGATAGTGGAGAGCAACAGGACGAGGAAGGACTTTATAGCCGACAGAGTATTGGCAAAAGCCGGTTACTACTCCTACTCTGAAGACAACAATTGGGACAAAGGCCAAGAGAAAGAGTGTATTATAGGCGTATACCGGCTGACGATGAAGTCCAATTCGGACAATTTCCGTCAGTCGTCAATACAAGGCATAATGAAACGCATCAAGGCGAAGGGTGCGAAAGTTATAGTCTATGAGCCTACCCTACCCGACGGCACAACGTTCTTCGGGAGCTTGATAGTAAACGACTTACAGGAGTTTATGCGTCGTTCGCAAGCCATCATAGCCAACAGATATGAGTCGTGTCTGGACGTGGTGAAAGACAAAGTATATACACGCGATATCTTCCGTCGTGACTAAAGGCGTTGAACATATAGGCAAACGCGACGTTATATGGTCGTACGCCGCTACGTTTTTCTGGGTAGGTTCGGGCCTGCTGCTTTTCCCGTTTATACTGAACAAGATGCCGGCAGAGACGGTAGGTATCTGGAACATTTTTCAGACCATATCGGTGATGGTGGCAATCTTGGACTTCGGTTTCCAGCCATCGTTTGCACGTAACCTGAGTTACATTTTCAGCGGTGTCAAGAGCCTTAAGAAAGAGGGCGTTGCAACGTTGGAAGTTAAGGACGCTGAACTGGTCAAGACGGGAGTACAAGTGGATTACGGGTTGCTGAAAGGGACTTTATTGGCGATGCAGAGGTTGTTCCGCCTTATCTCGTTAGCGGCTTTTGTGCTGTTAGCCACGGCGGGGACGGCTTATTTTATGTACATCCTTGACAAGTACAACGGTGACAGGACAGATGCTATCGTGGGGTGGGTACTGCTGATTAGTCTTAACTGCTATGACCTCTATACACTATACTATGATGCGCTGCTAAGGGGCAAGGGTTATGTGCGCAGGAGCCAGCAGATTGTGATATTGAGCCAGGCAGTATATGTAGCGTTGGCAATAGGTCTTATCTATGCGGGATTGGGTTTGAGCGCGATAGTGGCATCAAGGTTGGTTGCCATAGTTCTTCGCAGAGTGTTGTCACGGCGTGTGTTCTTCACACGTGAGATGGAGGAGGCATTGTCAGGTGTGAAAGCAGATGACCCGAAAGAAATAATGAGGGCTATCTATCCTAATGCGATAAAAATCGGGCTGACGCAGCTGGGCAGTCTGGCTGTGAACAAGTCGGCAATGCTGATAGGCGCCGCTTTCCTGACGTTAGAAGAGGTGGCGAGTTACGGTATAACACTTCAGATGCTGGAGATACTATGCAACTGCTCAACCGTGCCATACAAGGCTTTTTCACCCAAACTGGCACAATGCAGGGCAGAAAAAGACCGGTCAGGCCTGCGGCATTATTACCTGGTTTGCGAGAGTATATTGTTAGCAATATGGGTAGCGGGCGGCAGTGTGGCAGTGCTGTTTGGCGATGACGTGCTACGACTGATAAAGAGTCAGACAATGTTCCTGCCGACAGCGATGTTCGCCGTGATGGTAGGATTTCACCTATTGGAGGATAACCAGTCAATGGCGAGCGGGTTTATTATGTCGGACAACAGAATACCTTTCTTTATTCCATCGCTACTGAGCGGCGCGGCAACAGTAGTGTTATTGTGGCTCTTCCTTGATGTTTTGAACTGGAGCGTATGGGGAATGATTCTGGCACCGGGCATCGCGCAACTGGCGTATCAGGATTGGAAGTGGCCAAGCGTAATAATAGGAGAGTTGTTTTACAATCACAAGAAGCAGAAAACGTTTTGAACAAGGGCATAGAAGATATTAGCAAAGGAGATGTAATATGGTCGTACTTGGCGACCTTTTTCCTCATTGGTGCCGGAGTTATACTGTTACCATTCATACTGAACAAGATGTCGGCAGAGACGGTCGGCATATGGAACATCTTTACAGTTATCATAATGCTGGTCAATATCTTAGACTTCGGTTTCAGTCCATCGTTTGCGAGGAATGTGAGTTACATTTTTTCGGGAGCCAAGGACTTGCAGAAAGAGGGAGTAAGGCAAGTGACAGACGGCGAGGTGGACTACGGCCTGTTGAAAGGCACTCTGACTGCCATGAGACGGTTTTACAGGCAGATTGCCATTGCGTGCTTTATTCTGCTGGCAACAGCCGGAACGATATACTTTGCTTATATATTGAAACACTATACGGGTGACAAGACTGACGCTATGGTGGCTTGGGTGCTGCTAATCGCGATTAACTGCTACAATCTCTACACACTGTACTATGACGCGCTGCTGTTGGGCAAAGGATATGTGAAACGCAATCAGCAGATAATCATCGTAGCCCAAGGTACGTATCTGTTGGTGGCGATTGGATTCATATATGCGGGAATGGGTTTGTCAGCTATAGTGGGTGCCCAGTTGATAGCAACAGTAGTGAGGAGGATATTAGCATATAAGACGTTCTTCACAAAGGAGTTGAAAACCAATTTAGAGGGAGTGGAGGAAAGGAATGCTAAAGAGATTTTCGGTGTCATTTATCCGAATGCTGTGAAGGTAGGCCTGACACAGTTGGGAGCGTTCGCAATAACCAAGTCGGCGGTGCTGATCGGGTCGGTGTACCTGAGTTTGGGAGAGGTGGCTTGCTACGGTATCACGCTGCAAGTTATGGACGTGCTGACAAGATGCGCGACAGTACCTTACAGGTCGTTCATTCCTAAGTTAGCGCAATGCAGAGCAGAGGACGATAAGGAAAGTTTGAGACGGTACTATAAGATCAGTGCCGTGAGTGTATTGGCAACATATATAGCATGCGGCTTGATGTGGATATATTTGGGCGATTGGGCATTGGACTTGATAAAAAGCAAGACAAGTTTTGTTCCGGTAGGAATGCTAACAGCGATGTTGGTTATTCATTATCTGGAAGACAACCACGCCATGTCGGCAGGCTTTATAATGGCAGACAACAAGATACCTTTTTTCATACCATCGTTAGTAAGCGGCGGAGTGACACTGGTGCTGCTGTTAGTTTTCCTCGGTTGGCTTCACTGGGGAATGTGGGGTCTGATAATGGCAGGCGGCATAGCTCAGGCGGCTTATCAGAACTGGCGTTGGCCAAGTATGGTGATCAAAGAGTTGTGGGGTAAATGAACGCGTTGATTTTCATATTGTTCTTATTAGAGTGCATAGCGGTCGTTTATTGGGAACACCGCATCTGGAAAACACTCTATACGCCGATTAACATTCTGCTTCTTCCATATGCGGCGATTGTCCTGCTGGCTGTCAGTCTGCCCGAATCAATGCATTTCGTTCCGTTTTACTATCCCAGTCTGCTGGTATGGATGGGGGGCATACTGCTTATGGAGATACCGAGTACCGTTCTTGCTTATATATACGGTATTCCAAACACCGCGGACGAAGCCTATCAGTTTCCGGGCGAAGCCTACCGGTTTCCGAAGTGGCTATGGATAGCCGGAGGTTTGTCTATTCTGTTGGCGACCTGGCATCTGAAGGCGGTTTTGGGTTCGTCCATATATAGTTTCGGCACCGATGAGTTTGCGGACGAATATGCCATCTATGGTCTGTATGGCCATATAATTGTCTTTTTAGGGGCAATGACAGTTTTGCTGTTCGCATCCGTAAGGAGGCATAATATACTTTTGCCGATAGTATGCATTATTGCTATTGCGGCATTGACGATGACCAACCAGGTGAAAAGCTGGGTTATCATTCCGCTTGTTGCCGGCTTTATACTGTGTTTGTTGATGCGCCGTATCCATCTGAATTGGCGTGTGGTGCTGCTGATTGCTTTGTCGGGTTCAACTATTTACGCGGGAAGTTACCTTCTGAACTTCATTGTCGGCGGCAGTTCCCATTACAGCAAACAGATGGGGACATTCATTGTTGAGCATTTCTTGCATTATCTGTTCAGCGGTGCGTTGGGTTTGAGCGAAGAGATGCGTTTGGGATTAACTGTACCAACCGACCCGAGAGTGTTCTTTGCACCTTTCATCAATGTGGTAAACACCCTGACCGGCGATGAGGTGGTGTCGCCTATCAGCACGGTGTCGGTAATTATCAATTCGGACACACAAATCTATAACAATGTCCGCACACATTTCGGTTCGATTTACCTTAGGGGCGGGATGGCCTTCTATATGATTTATCCCGTTGTATCAGGTTTGTTTTTTTACGTAGTACGGATAGCATCACTGAAAACGAAATCAATCTATATTGCCGCTATTGACGCGTGGTTATGCGCCATTATGGCAATGGGGTGGTTCGATTTCTATTTCTGGCTTATGAACACCATCGAGGTACCCGTATTGTTGTTTCTGATCTATTTAGTTGACTGTTATGCTAAAAATCATCATACTCAATTACAACGGGACGAGTGACACGACAGCGTGTCTGGAGTCATTGGAGGAGCAGAGTTATCAGGACTTTAGTGTGGTTGTAGCTGACAATTGTTCTTCAGAGGAGTCGCGCCAGTGTCTTTCCAGTTGGTATAGGCAAAATGCATGGGCAAAGGAGAAAGTGCATCTTATCTGGTTTGATGAAAATTATGGTTTCGCACGAGGCAATAATGAGGCGCTAAAAGCAGGTGAGCAGTCGTACCGGTATGGACTATGTCTGAATAATGATACGGTGCTGGCAAAGGACTGTTTAGAGCGAATGGTATGCTATATGGAAGAGCATAGTGAAGTACAAGTATTGACACCTGCCATATACTATTACGACAATAGAGATATACTATGGAATGCCGGCGGACGGCTGGTTTTTGGCGGGAGGCGTTACTATGGTGCCGATCAAAGAGATGCAGTATTACAAGGACGGAAAGAGATTGACATTACTTTTGTAACAGGTTGTGCACTGATGTTCCGCAGACAAGTATGTTTGGATAACGGTGACTTGTTTACCGAACGGTTCTTTTTCGGGGAAGAGGACATGGACTTCTCAATAAGAATGCGAAAAAGCGGTGTAAAGATGGTATGTCTGACAGATGCCAAACTGTATCACAAGGTGAGTGCAAGTTCGAAGAAAAACAACAATCACTACGGAATGCTGTTCATACATACACTCAACAGAATGATTAACTACAGATTGCATTATTCGCGCCTTAAATATGCGTTGTGGGAAGCCATGTATCTGCCATATATGCGGTTCCGTTTCTTGCGGGAGTTGAGTTATAAAGGACAAAGCAAATTCATAAAGCTGCTTAAAGAAGAATCGAAACAAGACGGAGTAAGCAAGGAGGTTTTTGACAAATACAGGTCGTTTGATTTCGGAAACCTACCGGAAAAAAGTGAAGAGTAGGAGTGAATAATGAATATACTGCATAAATTCGTCATATTGTTTGAATCGCTGTATGCCTTTTGTCTCAAGTGGTGTTACGACACAAGGTTGTTTCGTGTGCCGTGTCTCGGTGAGAGGTCACAAAAAAACATTATCGTGTCGCTTACATCCTACGGCAGACGGGTAAGCAACGGAATAGTGTGCTACAGTGTTTATTCATTGCTGCGACAGAGTGTCCAACCTGAAAAGATTATACTATGGTTAGACAAGGACGAATGGTCGGACGACACTCTACCAAAGAGAGTGGCAGAATTAAGGCTATGGGGGGTGGAAATAAGATATACTGAGAATATGCGTTCATACAAGAAACTGATTCCTGCATATCAAGCGTTTCCTGAAGACTACATACTGACTGCCGATGACGATATACTCTATCCAAAAGACTTAATAGAGACAACATGGATGACACATCTTCACTATCCTGAAGCAATCATAGGCACTTGGATGCGTGAGCCACACATAGAAAACGGTGCCGCCGAACCGTATTCGACATGGGACTACATACAACCGGAAGAGCCTCAACCAATGCCAATGCCGGTAGGTGCAGCAGGCGTTTTCTATCCTCCCCACAGTCTGAAAAAAGAGATGATGGAGTGGAATTTGGCCAGACAATATGCTCCACAGGCAGACGATATATGGTTCTGGGCAGCAGGTATGGCGGCTGGAACCAAGAAAATAACCCCGAAAAAACGCTATGAGGTGTTGTCGTTTGATTCTATTTATCAGTATTTTCACAGCGGGAGTTCGCTGCAATCAAGCAATGTCAAAGGTCACGGCGAGATGACCAATGACGACCAGATAAAAGCCACACTACGCTTCATAAAAGAAAATGGCTGGATAGAATAGAACTTTTATTCACCGACGACAAAGTTTGTCTGCACAAAAGGAAACAATATAGATGATTGAGGTATCAATAATATGTCCTGTCTATAACGAGGAAATGTATATTTCCCGTTGTATTGAGTCAATGCTTGTTCAAGACTATGGGCAGAAACAGATGGAATTGATACTTGTGGACGGAGGCAGCGAGGACGGCACACTTGACAGAATAGAGCCATACCTGAAAGACCATCCTGCCTTTATTCGCCTCTGTTATAATAAAAGACGTACTGCCCCTTACGCGATGAATATTGGTATAGAGCAGGCAAAGGGCGCATACATCGTACGCATAGACGCCCATTCGGTCTTTCCCAATAATTATGTTTCAACCTTAGTGCATTACCTGACAACGCTGCCAAACGCATATAATGTAGGCGCTTCCTGTATTACTTTGCCTACCAATGAAACAGCGACGGCAAGAGCAATCGCCACGGCGATGGGGCATAAGTTCGGAATGGGTACTTCGACATTCCGTACAGAGGTGGTAAACAAGCCAACCAAGGTTGATACCGTTCCGTTCGGCTGCTGGCGAAAAGAAATGTTTGCGGAGACAGGCATGTTTGATACCGAACTGACACGCAATCAAGACGATGAGATGAACGCCAGAATAATACGCGATGGAGGTGACATATATTTAATTCCTAACTTGACAGTAACGTACTACTCACGCGACGGGTTAGAAAAAACAGCGGCAATGTTTTATCAGTACGGGTTATACAAGCCGTTGGTTAACAAGAAGGCAGGCTGTCCCGCTACATTACGTCAGTTTGTGCCTTTGTTCTTTCTTTTAGGTCTGACAGCAGGACTTCCGTTGTGCTTTTTGTCAAAATGGGTAACGGCAATATATATGATATGTGTAATGACTTACTTACTGACCGCAACAGTGATAGCAATAAAAAACAAGAACGCCATGTTGATACCGGTGTTCCCTTGTATTCATTTGTCATACGGATGGGGATATCTGACGGGGATAATAAAACTGATTTTCAATCGCCCATTAACAGTCACAACAAACAGATAAACAACTATGACAAACAAACACATACCTTTTTCACCACCTGATATAACAGAAGCGGAGATAATTCAGGCAGGTGAGGCTTTACGGTCTGGCTGGATAACGACTGGTCCGCGAACCAAAGAGATGGAAAGACGTATAGCCGCATATTGCCATACAGAGCGCGCAGTATGTCTCAATTCGGCAACAGCAGCGATGGAGATGACTTTGCGTGTATTGGGAGTTGGTGAAGGCGATGAGGTGATAGTGCCGGCATACACTTATACGGCAACGGCATCGGTAGTGGTACATGTAGGGGCAAAAGTAGTGATGGCTGACTCGCAGGAAAACAGTGTGGAGATGGATTACGAAGCCTTGGAGAAAGCCATTACGCCAAGAACGAAAGTGATTATACCTGTTGATTTGGGCGGTATAATGTGCGATTACAAGAGGATTTTTGAGGTTGTGGAGTCAAAGAAAGGAATGTTTGTTCCTTCAACAGACATACAGAGAGCGATAGGCAGGGTTATTGTGATGGCAGATGCAGCTCACGCTTTTGGAGCCCGACAAGACGGCAAAATGTGCGGTGAGACAGCAGACTTCACTTCGTTCAGTTTTCACGCAGTCAAGAACCTGACAACAGCCGAGGGTGGAGCCGTGACGTGGCGTACGATATCAGGAGTGGATAATAATGAGTTATACCATCAGTATCAGTTGCTTTCGCTACACGGACAGAGCAAGGACGCTTTGGCTAAAACCGGTCTGAACGCGTGGGAATATGACATAGAAGGCGCGTACTACAAATGCAACATGACCGACATAATGGCAGCCATAGGCTTGGCACAGATGGACAGATACCCTACTCTGCTCAATCGTCGCAGAGAAATTATAGAGGCGTACGACAAGGGGTTGTCTGATTTGAAGGTGAAGGTTCTCAACCACTACGATGCCCACCATGCTTCATCCGGACATTTATACTTGGTCCGTATGACGGACAAGACGGAACAGGAGCGTAATGAAGTGATAGCGAAGATGGCGGAAAGAGGTATTGCGACTAATGTGCATTACAAACCGTTACCGATGATGACTGCATATAAGCGGTTAGGGCTTGATATACGGAATTATCCTAATGCATACCGTCTGTATGAGAATGAAATAACTTTGCCTTTATACTCACGACTAACCGATGAGGAAGTAGCATACATAATTCAGTCGATGCATGAAACGATTGTGTGACATATTGCTATCACTGTTTGGGTTGATTATATTGTGTCCACTACTGCTGGCAGTGTCGATATGGATACTGTCAGACAGCCATGGAGGCGTTTTCTATCGCCAGATACGTGTAGGGAGGGGCAATCGGGACTTTTCGATATTGAAGTTCCGCACAATGCAGACCGACAGCGATAAAAGAGGATTACTGACGGTGGGCGGTCGTGACTGCAGAGTGACAAAGGCGGGTTACTACCTTCGTAAATACAAGATAGATGAGTTGCCCCAGTTGTGGAATGTACTGAAAGGTG
>JAIKXR010000126.1 GCA_024683975.1 Paludibacteraceae bacterium | reverse complement strand
GCGATTTCCCTATCATATATCTTCTTGTTTCTGCAAGGTTTTCGGGGACAAAGGTACAAAAAATTGTGGATACAGACAAGAAAAATCGTATATATTTTATTCGTTTTCTGAGAGTTGTGACATATTTAAGGAGCGACTAATTAGCCGATGATTGGTACTCCTTAATTTTTAACCGTACATTTTGTATAGTAGCGTTAACTGTGTATCCAAATAATCCCACATATTGTACAGGAGAGGTTTCCTTCAGGACAATATTTTGTATCATTTTGTTATTTCCATCGTACACACCGGAGAAGTAATTATCTGCTGTGCCACTTGGTATCCAAGCCTGCCCGTTCATATCAAAATCCTCCGTCTGCTTGAAATAGACCCCATTATAATGGGAAATACCGACATACACCATATCTGCCAAATATGCAAGATGTTTTGGGTTTTCAATCAAATACGGACTGGATTTAGTTCCTGCCCCTTTGGTCCAGGCCTCTGTCGTGCCGTCCCATTTGACAACTGCAGACGCATTGCATATTCCGAGCAACGCCGCAACGAAAAATAAAATCTTCTTTTTCATAATTTGTGTTTTTTAGTTAATTAGTTAATATTAAATTTGGTTTTGTAATCCTTTGCTATCAGTCCTTGTTCGTGCTTTCAGCTCTCGGCGTTGTTTGTGTGCATCTTGTGTTGTGTCTGTCGCAATCCCTATAGTATCGTATAAGTATCCGTATAGTCAATACAGGCAGACTTACACTATAAACAAGCAAAGCGTGAATGTTATCCACGCTTATTCTCTCTAATGAGGTTCCGGAAATGACCCTGTCACAAGAACAAACAATAACGTCCACGCTGATATGTACGGCACGCCATATCAGCGTGGCTATATACATATCCATGAACGTTTATTGCACTATCTTGTCTTGGGTGACGAAATTTTCCGGATTTCATTAGACCAAAACAAGCGTCAATAAACGCCTTTTTATGTAACTGCTTTTTTACGTTGCCAGCCTCAACGCTCTCCTGTTTAACGTCATGGAGAGAGGACGGTATTGGTTTATCGTCAGTCGGTGACGGTATATTTGTCTTGGCAGTGTATTGTTATTTGACTATGTCGTTCTTTGCCTGTTCGGTTTCTTGCAAACGGTATATCTCTTTTTGCCGTTCTATCTCCTTGCGCAGTTCTTCTTCAGAAGGCAAATAGAGTTTGTACTTGGAAGCAAAGAGTTGTTTGTTCTTGGCTAATGTAGAGTAGCGTGCCACATCTTCATTGGTGTCAGAACACAGCACGATACCGATTGTAGGATTGAATGCGTCCATGTGAGATTGTGAACGCATGCGTTCACAATCTCGAAATCGGGGAATTGTTGATAGAACTGCGCAAAGAAATACAAGTTGCGTTTGGAATACGAATTTCCATATACAGGGACAAGACGTTGCTCCAACAACTCCATCAGATGTTGACCATAGTTTTGCGCGTGGCCCGTGCCGGTCAGCTCTTCTGCGATGATATGCTTGCCAAGTTGCCAATATGTGCTCACTATTGAATAATTGATGGCATGGTAGGCATCATCGCGACCACGCTGTACAATTGACTCGGCTTCATTGACGAAGCGTTCTTCAGAAGATGTTATATGTACAATCTCATTATTTGTCATAAAAGCCTGTAGTGTCTATAAACGCGTTTGCTGTTTTCGCTTTTACGGTGTCGGGAGCATCTGTTATCAAATACACAAAGATATTGGCATCAATGAGATAACGCATTATAGGAACAGCGTTGCATCATTAACAACAACACTCCCTTTCAGCCTCATTGCTGCTTCCCATGTTCTGCTGATTGCTTCTTTCAGCACATTGGGCTTCTCCTGTTTTGTTGTTTGTTCTGCCATGTCAATACGGTTTATTTTTACTCTTTGCAACTTTGGCGCAAAGGTACTGCTTGTTTTCAGTGCCTGCAAATATATCTGTAAAAACAGATGCGTCACGGTGTCAACGTCAATAAACGCCTTTGCTGTAACTGCTTTTTTACGTTGCCAGCCTCAACGCTCTCAGTTTAACGTCGTGGAGAGGGGACGGTATTATATCACCTTGGCGGTGGTAAGTTCGTTTTGAAGGAAAGAATAGACGTAGCCGGGACTTTGGTAATAAAGACCTGTAGCGTTGTCCTGCAAGCGTTCAAATGTCTCGGAGGTGTAAAGCACATCAATGGCTTGCTGCGGGTCATAATGATAATCGTCCACAAGATAGCCTGCCAATTCCGTGCAAAGGTCATCCTTCATTAACTGTATTTGCTGTTTTGTCAAAGCCATATCAGATTCTTTTTAAGCATTTTAAGGCACGTTCAGTTCCGAAGAAATACTGGAAAGTGATTCCTTTCGGATAGTGCAATTCCTCTATCAGTCTCGCCAACGAGATAACGCCTCCTTCGTACCGACGCAACTGATACGTCACGCCATCATCGGCAATCGGACCATAGACGATATCGTAGTCGTGAACAGGCTGCTGCCGGTCGCGGCTACGGTTAGCAAGAATGAAATTCACCCATTCTTCACTATAATCGTCGAAAATCTTTACTTTCAGTTCGCCGGAAGTCATTACCGACTCATCGAAGAGGAACGCAGAGACATACACACTGCCTTGCTTTGTCTGGCTCACTTTCTGTTCGCCCATCTGAACCGCCTGTTTGCGGTCGGCAGACAGATAGAAGCCTTGACCGAAGTCCTTATAGGGTTTGGAGTGCGTTAAGTCGGGCACATTCACCGGCACGTTGGAACCATGGTACAGTTTCTTATCTCGCTTCGCTCGAACGACGTAATTCATCTCAAACCTCCTCCGTTGTGCGCGCACACCTGTGCCAGAGCCTCGACCGTGTCATGGAAAGATTGCGTATGCAGGATAACATAGTGCTGCTGCAAATGCTCCATTCCTTTATAGCGTTTCATGTAGGCGTACGCCTGACGCGGCTCCACGCCGAAACGGTTCGCGAACTCACTCACAAGCGCAATGGTGTAACCTATAATATTTCTATCTTCACGAGCCATAATCATTCAACATAGATATTGCGATAGTGAATTTTGGAATCCGGCGGCAAAGGTACGATAGAAATGTGGATTTATGCAAATCGGGATGTGATTTTTCTGTCTTTATCAAGCGATTGGGGGGCGTTCTTCGTCAATCGGGCGATTTGCCGGACGCAAACAACGTTCAATAAACGCCTTTGCTGTAACTGCTTTTTACGTTGCCAACCTCAACGATTATTCTATGTTCGCGCTTATTCCTCGTAGTGGGTACTACTCGGGCGCTTCACTCGGAGTGCGTTCCGTAGCACTCCTTCATGGTTTAACGTCGTGGAGAGGGGACGGTATTTAGTTACGCTTTCAATATATGCTTACTTGCAATGTTTTCCAACACGGTCATCTGCTGAATGGCGATTTGGTTGAGTTTGTGCAGGCGTTCCTGCTGGGGCAGGCAAACTCAAAGGCAATATCCTTATGTGCATACGTCCCGCCATAGCGCCCTGCTTTTGCCTGTATGCAGACAGCACCTGTCCGCTCTACAAATTCCTTGACGCTTATCTTGAAATTATTCAGTCCTGCACTGTTTCTAATTATGGCGAATTCGCCATAATTAAAATCCGGGTTGTTGAACTTCTCCCAAATACCGATGTACTCCAGCGTATTTCTGTTGCGCAACCAATCGGTAATGAAGAAGTCGCCATCTTTAGCCTTCAACATATCCGTCAGACAGATGTAATCCTCCGCCTTGATTCTAAGGATAGTGATCTCTGTCCCTTGAACATGCAGTTTGTTTGTCATTCCTGTTCCTTTGTCAATATCTTACGTTCAGAGCGTCAATAAACGCCTTTGCTGTTTCCGCTTTTTACGCTGTCGGAACCAGCGGTGCTGCTGTTTTAAGTCGGCAGGGGACGGTGCTGTATATCGTCAATTCGGTGACTGTACGATTCACGGCGGCAAAGGTATGGCAATTCAGGCATAATGCCAAACGTTTTTTGTGACAAAAAGCGGCAATCCGCATAACGGATTACCGCTTTTATCTGCCATTGCGACAGATGTACAATAAGTCTGACTGTGAAATTATGCCAATGGGCGCGTCAGTTCCAAACGCAGACCAAGCGCATCAATAATCTTCATAAAACTGGAAACAGTAGGGTCAATCAGACCGTTCTCTATGCGCGATATATAACTCTTGCTGGTTCCTGTTCTCCTTGCCAATTCCACTTGGGTTATGCGCTCTTCCTTGCGTGCTTCCTGCAACACCTCTCCCACATAAAATGCCATCGCTTTACGATGGAACTCCTCTCTTTCGGGAGTGCCGGTTTTGCCGTACTTGGCATCAAGCCCCTCATCATAACTACTGAGGACTCCGTTCCCTGCGTATGTATTCATAATATGCCTCCTTTATTTGGTTCATCCGACATTTCGAGTGATAAAGTGATACTATAGACGAAAACCGCTGTAAATTTTGTATATTTGAATAACCACAAACAAATGTACAAGTATGAACAGCAGTTTTCTATATCATGCCTGGGGTCTATACACCCATGAATGTACCCGTGAGGAATACAAAGGTTACACAATTATCTTGCATATCCAAACAAAAGAGCGAGAAAAAGTGTGTCCGAGGTGTGGAAAGCGTCATTTGGTGAAGAATGGCTACCGTTTCCGTGACTTTGTA
>JAIKXR010000122.1 GCA_024683975.1 Paludibacteraceae bacterium | reverse complement strand
ACCTCTTTGCGGTCTGCGTTCAAGGACTTGGCTACTTCACCTGCCGATACCGGCTTGCCTGCTGCACGCATGGCATTCAATACTTGCTCTTTCATAAGAATAGTTGTTTTGTGAGTTAATATTATGCTTTGTTGAACTTGTCTTTGGATTGTTTGCAGCGCGGACATTTCCAGTCCTCGGGCAGATCCTCAAATGCCACTCCGTCATGCTCCGCCGGATCATAGACATAACCGCAAATGGAGCAGATGTATTTGGAATTTGACATTTGAGAATTGACATTTGACATTTTATCATTGGGGAATTGAATTTCCGGCCAGATGGTCGGAACAGGGTTGTCCAAATCTATCACACGCTTGGCTTCGAGGTTCTCATAACCCTGCGGTGTGTGAGTTCCCATATATACTGTCGGATGGTTGCGGACAAACTCACGTACACGATCCATCGTCTCACGCGCGGCAGTCAGGTCATCAAAGACAACCGACAGCTTGTTCGCATAAAGCGCTTCGTCCACGTAAGTGATGTCGCCTTGGAACATATAAAACAGTCCCTCGTTCTCCGCGATGATGAGGCTGTTACCGTTGGTGTGACCTTTCGCTTTGATGAAATACACTCCCTCGCAAATCTTCTGGCTCTCCGGGAAATTATAGTACGCGCCATCGGTAAATGTCACCGGCACGAGGTTTGTTATACCCTGCAACTCGGCTGCACTCATCTCATCGGCATTGACAAAGATCTGCGCATTGGGAAACGAACGCAACTCGCCCGAATGGTCAGCATGCTTGTGCGTCAGAAGGATCTTCGTCACCTGCTCCGGTTGGTAGCCTAAAGCTGCCAACGCGCCCATGTAACTACATATATCCTTACCGATGTAAGCCAATGCTTTCTCATCGGGTTCGCCTTCCGGCGTGCCGGCAGGAAGACCTGTGTCCACCAGAATCAGATCCTTTTCGGTCTCAATGATATAGTTCTGAAGACTACCGCGATAGCGGATATTGAGGTCAAATTTCTCTGCTCCTTCTTCGCCACCAAAGGCAAAAGGCTGCGAATAAAATCCGTCTTTGCGGAACTTAACTGCTTGAATTTTCATACGTGATAGTATTAATTATTGTTTGTTTTTTTAAAACTGACTTGCTTCATAATTCACTTTTTAGTTAAAAGGTTACAGCAATGTAACCATTTCGGATGCAAAATTACTGCTTTTTTATAAATTATGCAAGAGAAATCGCTCAAAAATGACAGAAATCTGCGATTTTTGCGGAAGAATCACTCTACATATTGCACGTAACTGCCGCGGATGCATTTCCATGTGCCGTTGTTGAGGAGGAAGATATCGTCGCCATAGACGCCGGAAATCTTGTCGCCGTTTTGATCCACGGCGTACCAATACGAGCCTTGTTTGACACAGAAAAAGCCGTTTCCAAACATTGCCGGATGCTCGGATGAATAGGTCTCCAGTTTGCGCCCAGAACAATGGTAAATGTCCCAATAGCCGGAAGAGCGCTGAACGGTCACATAGCCAAACGGGAAGTACAATATCTCCTTGCCGTAAATGCCGCTGACGAGGTCGCCGTCTTCGTCCGCGAGGTACCATGTGTTGCCCCGGCGGACGCGGTAATAGCCGTTGTAGAGCAGGTTGATCTCATCGCCGTAGAGGATGGAATAGCCACCACAGTAGATATAAACCTTCCTGCCGGAGAGGCGGACCTGACAGCCGTTGCGCAGGTCCTGATAGTGCTCGGTGCAATACTCCGGTTTGCGGGTAGTCATCTCGTTGTTCGTGTCCTCGAACCAGAGGTCGTACTTGTCCGACACGACATACTGTGCGGACATCGTCAGGCTTGCCATCAGGACGAAGCAAAGAGTAAGCAGTTTGGTTTTCATAAGGCGATGATTTATAATGTGATACGTGTTTGTTTATTTTATCTACAAATCATGTGCCAAAGACGCTACTGCTTGATGTGTTTTTTGAGCCAGCGGCAGAGTTCGGCTACTTGCTCCGGGGTGTTGCCCATGAAGACGGCGCACTCCTTGTGTCCCTCGAACTGCGGCGTGACACCGTCCATGGCGCTCAAGGCTGCCACGGTGACAAGTTCACGGACGGCAGGCAGGAGTTGGTCGGACGCGTAGATGTCGCCGAAGAGGTGCGACTTCATGTAGTAGTCCGCCTGCGGGCAGAAAGTGTAGTCCCACGGTGTGCCTCCTTCGTCGCGTGTCTGCATGGCGGTACCGGTGCGCAACGCCTCTCCGGCATCGTTCCATACGGCAGGACGCACAAAAGGCTTACCCCACTGCCAAGTACCAAGGGACAAAGTACCATTTACCATTTGGTCATTTACCATTTGGTCATTGAGGATTTTCTCCAGTACGCCCAAGGCGTTGAGCGAACGCGGAAAGCCTGCGTAAGCGTACAACTGCGCGAACGCGTCTTTCAGTTCGTTGATGGTCACGCCGTGGTCCAGAGCCTGCGGAATAGCCGTTTCCAAGTGCTCCAAGTCACCCTTTGCCGCCCATGCCGCGCAAGCGCAGATGTACAGTATGCGCTCCGGGAGCGCAGAAGTCTTTGTTTCCATATTCTGTTTCATTGTATATGGAACTTTAGAAGTGCCCTATATTATTGTTTCTTGTAATACTTGCTGTGCTGGTATTGCCCGTGGGATTGCGTTTTGTTGTTGTAACTGATAGCGAACTTCGGGCAGCGATGGAGACAACCGAGCCAAAGAGACAGATGTTTCATATCCATAGCATGTATTACATCATATTTCTTTACACCAACT
>JAIKXR010000115.1 GCA_024683975.1 Paludibacteraceae bacterium | reverse complement strand
GTCGTCTCTGCTTCTGCCTTTGCTGCAAGATAAGAACTCTTGGCTGTAGCTGGCGCATAGGCAGCTCCATAGACATAAGAGGCAGAAGAAGCACCCGTAATGGGGAAGTCGTCAGAGCCAACAAGGCCAATCCAGTCAATTTGAGTTACAGGGTCATTTCCTGATGAAGACGAGTTTGACGAGGTGTTTTTGAAAGAAAAGAACACGCCTGTTGTCGGCATTTTTTCATTCACACCTAATATGGCATTCTTAGTACCGTCTTGACCTGTGCCAAGTTTAACAAGTGTGCTCAGATAACTATAATCACCTGCAGCATTGCCTAAACCAACATTGAAATTGGCGTTAGCATTTCCGCTTGCAACTTGTTGTAAAAAAATCTTATAACCTTTATACTTGGGTAAGGATGAGATTTCTTGTGAGAAATAGTTGTTGTTGCCAGATCCACGCCATACTAGAACATGCTTAGAACCATTAAGACCAACTCTGATACCACCGCTCTTCATTGTAACATTCGAAGTCCAAGGAGTGCCTATATTCCAGATGTCTGTTCCGACAGAACTGCCTAATGTCTCAAAACTTGGATTCTCTATATAATTATTCGTAGTTGGGGCACTCTCACTGAGTGTCCGAGTGTATACATAATCAGCCTTACTTGAGTTCACCGCCCCCTTATACGACGTTCCTTCATAAACATATACAATACCATCTTTCTTTACAAAGCGAACTGTGCCTGTTGCTTCTGGCGTATAAGAAATATTGTCAGCTGCAACCGTAATTTCGGTACCTTCAGTTCCTTCTACTTCCAATGTGTAGTCGTCATACCAAACATTGAAGTCTGCCAAATCTGCAGCAGTACCTCCCAATGTGTTTCTGAGCGTAATGCCTGTAGGTTCTTCATTCAGTTCCAGAATCTTAACATTATCAAAGGCGGCAGCGTGGTCGTCAGTAGCAGTATTGGTATAGCTAAGAGAAACGGTTACCGTTTGCGCAGAAGCAAGCGTAAACACAATCTTATAGTTTCCCCAAGCGCTATTGACTCCTACTGTTTTAGACAAGCCTGCAACACTGATAGTTGCTGTTCCAGTATTATCATCAGAATAGGCATCAACACTCAAGGCGTAAGTTCCTGCAGGAAGTGCGGATGTAGTTTCTTGAGTGAGAGTGATGTTTTCCGAGTTTCCCCAACGGAATCGCATCCAATAAGCCTTGCTACCCGTAGCAGGTTGTGGCTTACTCGAGAAATTGCTCCATTGAGTATAATCGGAACTCAACGAAGTAATGTCATTTTCATTTCCATTGGTATAAGTAACCGTCCATCCGTCAGGCTTATATATATCACGATTATCTTGAGGTTTAGTTTGCGAGGTCGCCTCCCCTTCGAAATCTGCATTCGTCAGATACGTGCTCGTTACATCTGTCTGAGCCCACGTTTGACTTGCTCCCAGTAAGGCAAACGCTGTAATTAGTAGTTTAATTCTTTTCATAATGTAATCGTTAGTTTATATAATGTTCGTTTATTTATTCATTCTCTTTCAGTAGTCCTCCAACGGCTTTGACACCGTTGGGCAATGTTCACGCTAATCGCTTGATATATCTGAGATTAGTTCTTCTTGAGCTGTTTACGCTCACACTTTTAATTTACAAAAATAGAAAAAATAAAATTATGTTAATATAAATATTAAGATTTGTTATAGAATATCATACACTTTTTAATGTATTTAACACGGGTGCAGCATTTGTATTCTTTGGTTTCAACCTCCAATACCTTCTTTTTTACCTAAAGAAAATACTCCGTACTTTCAGTATTATTTCTTGTCAGATTCTCCTTTTTTTCCATCTTTTTACCTTTTGCTTTTTCCTTCTTATTTTTCGAAAATCAAGACAAATAAAATTCTCAATCTAGAACAATCGCCCCTTGGTTTTGGCCCTCATTTATGTGTTCTTCCTCCATAGTTTGGAGAGAGAAATTACCGATTTTGCCACCTTTTTCATAGTTTTTCATGGTAAAAGGCATAGTTTGGCGCATTTTCTCTTGATAGGATGGAATTGTTTTGATGTTGTGGTGAAGTAGCTCTTGTTTTTAACCATAACCGAACTTCCGCTATACTGCAACTGAATGGTGGTTATACTGCAACTGAATGGTAGTTGTTTTGTAACTGAATGGTAGTTGCATTGCAATTGAGCGGCAGTTGTAGTATAGCAGAAGTTCTACTGCGGGTGTATGTCAGAAGAATGTTGATATTGTTACAACCGTTTGATATTCAGAAGGTTCTGAAATTTGGTGTAACTCGTCAAAACTCGCATATTTCGCCCCACTTTCCGTTTGGTGAATTTGGCGCGAGTTATGGGCCCGATTAAGCATGTAGAAAAGGGGTAAAATTGGTCTATTTTTTAACCATTATCTCAAAGGCTCAAAGTCCACCAGTAAAACCCTGTGACAACTTCGTCTTGTAAGTCGGAAATAAGCGATTGTCATTTTGTCTGTCTTTTCTGTCGTTTTGGCAGTCGAAATGCTGTGGGCATGCTTTTTGAACGCCTGTTAGCAGAATAAATCAAAAATAGAAAGGAGACGATTATGACGTTAGAAAAGTTTACAATTAAAGCGCAGGAAACGGTGCAAGCCGCCGTGCAGACCGCTCAACGAGGCGGACAGCAGACCATTGAGCCCGTACACCTGCTCGTAGGACTCTTGGACAAGGCTAAGGATGTAACCTCGTTCATATTCCAGAAACTGGGGGTGAACCCTCAGCAGATACAGATGCTGGCCCAACAGGAACTGCAGCATTTGCCACGTGTGCAGGGTGGGGAGCCCTACCTGAGCAACGATACCAATAAGGTGCTGATGAAGGCTGAAGACCTGTCGAAGGAAATGGGCGATGAGTACGTTTCGTGTGAACCGATTCTGTTGGCTCTCCTCATGGTCAATTCCACCGTGAGCCGTATTCTGAAGGATGCCGGTGCCACCGAGAAAGATATGAGGCAGGCCATTCTGGAACTGCGCCGCGGACAAAAGGTGCAGTCGCAGAGTGCCGACGACAACTATCAGTCGCTGGAGAAATATGCGAAAAACCTGGTGACCCTGGCCCGTTCGGGCAAGCTGGACCCGGTGATAGGCCGTGACGAAGAGATTCGCCGCGTGTTACAGATTCTGTCGCGCCGTACTAAGAACAATCCTATATTGATAGGTGAGCCGGGTACGGGTAAGACGGCCATTGTGGAAGGACTGGCCGGTCGTATAGTGCGTGGCGATGTGCCTGAGAACCTGAAAGACAAGCAGCTCTACTCGCTCGACATGGGTGCGCTGGTGGCTGGTGCGAAGTACAAGGGCGAGTTCGAGGAGCGTCT
>JAIKXR010000108.1 GCA_024683975.1 Paludibacteraceae bacterium | reverse complement strand
ATCCTTCCCTCGAACCGCGAATCGGCATACGCGCACTGGCTTTCAAAGGATTTGCGGTCAAGGCGGGTTACTCGTATATGTCGCAGTACGTTCATCTGCTCTCCAATTCGTCCGTTTCACTGCCAACTGACCTATGGGTACCTGTCACCAAGCAGATTCTGCCAATGCGCAGTATGCAAGTGGCAGGCGGACTGACCTACGATGTAACGGGACAGTTGGAACTCTCAGTAGAAGGCTATTACAAGCGTATGATTAACATCATTGAGTACCGCGACGGAGCCTCTTTCATCGGCACAACCGAAGGGTGGGAGCAGAAAGTCTGCATGGGGGACGGCTGGAGTTACGGGGTTGAGTTCCTTGCACAGCGCAAATCGGGCAAACTTACCGGTTGGATCGGCTACACGTGGTCACGCTCTATGCGGCAATTCAACCGACAAGGGCAAACCATCAATTTCGGCAAACCATTTCACGCCAAGTACGACCGCGAACACGACCTTAGCATAACGCTGCAATATGCTGTTACTAAAAAGATTGACCTCAGCGCCACCTTCGTCTATGGAACAGGGACACGCGCCACCCTCGGCACGCAAACTTATTATGACCCGCTCTCAGATGAGGAACTGACCTATATCCCCGAACGCAACAACTACCGTATGCCTAATTATCACCGGCTTGACCTTGGTGCAAGTTTCCATTATCCGCTACGCCGGCATCCTGAATGGCAGTCCGTATGGAACGTCAGCATCTATAATGTATATAACAATATGAACCCGTTCCTTATCTACCAAAACGACGGCACCATGTACAAGGTGTCTATCTTCCCGCTACTGCCATCGGTTAGTTACACCTTCAAATTCTAAACCAATGAAAAAGCCCGTCTTTCTTGCTTTGTGCCTGTTACTTGTGTCGTGTCAGATGGAGGTGGAATATAGCGGCGAAGTGTCTGCCCCTAAGTTAGTAGTCTATGCTCAATACGCCTATTCGCCTCAATATAACGACATACGTTGCTACGTACAGCAAAGTACTTTTTTCCTTGACGACAAGCCCGACAACCGCTTTCTCTCCGATGCCACAGTAGAATGTCAAATCAATGGCAAGACGTATCCGTTCACATATTTTCCAGACAGCAATGCCTATTTGCCATCCGAAGGTATGCCTCCTGCATCAACCGGCGACCGCCTGACTATGCGCGTCACACATCCCGCCTATGGGACCACATCTGCCACACAAACAACGCCTGCCGCCACCACTTGCCAAATCTCTGACACTCTGCTACAAACGGACACACTATCCGATTATATAGAACACGCAGATGACTCTTCGTTCACAGTTTATCGGACACGCCTGCAGATTGACCTTGAATTAGGCTTTTATGCCTACCCTCTTCTCAGCGATGATGTCATCGAAGTGACCGCACAAGCTGTCTATCAGCCCACACCCGACTCCACTTATCGCCGTAAGGCTTATATGTCCACATCCGATCCTTTCTTCCTATCGCTAACTTCTGACGGTGACATGGGTATTATTGACGATATTGTTTCGCTTTTCGGCGATGAGGCACGCCGTTACGATGCGTTCTATATACCAACGCAGTCTGTCAAAAGTGCCAAAAGCGCCAAACTCAAAATCTTCACTCCGTCAAGCCGCGATTCGGTGCAGTCAGTCGTTATTACGACCCGCACTATGACCCGCGATGCTTGGCTCTATCACGCATCCGTGGCGCAGCAGTCCAATCTTATGGGGGCTGTAATCGGATTAGGGCAGGAAGAACATGTGCAGGTGTTTGGCAATTTTGAAGGCGATGTAATAGGCATCTTCATCGCCTCGGCGGAACAAACCATTATGATTGACTTCAAACACCCACAATCATGTACGGATTCCTTATCTCAAACCAACCGATAAAGGCGGAGTTCCCCTGTTCCGAAGGACGGGTACCCTGTCTCAAAAGACAATGGGACGGCAACAATCTGCACATCCGCCAGGTTACTTTGGACAAGTTCGGCGGCGACAAACTCTTTTTTGACTGTGACGATTATTTCCTTGCCACGGAAGGTGTCCTGCTCAACCTCTCCGAACAGAAGCAAACATATCATACTGACGATGCCGCCGCGTTGCTGATTCGTCTATACGAGCAATCGGGCGAGACGTTCTTCCGCATTCTGCGCGGCTCGTTCAGCGGCGTTTTCTACGACAAGCGCAAAGACCTGCTACTCGTGTTTACTGACCAGCATGGCAGCAAGACGCTGTTTTACGACACGCGGAACGGGGGTATCCTTGTCAGTTCGTCACTTCCGTGGTTAGCGGCACAATGCGGACGCATGGAATGGAGCGAAGCCGGACTATTAGAACTACTAACATTCGGCTACTCGCCATCCTGCCGCACCGTATTAGACGGTGTTCTGCGTGTCGGGGCAGGCAACTATCTGCATATTGAGCATGGCAGCATAAAGGAACTCGCCTATCACCGCTTCACCAACCGCCACTGCCGCCACGCCACCAACGAGACGCTCCGCATGACGGACGAGCTGTTCCGGCAGGCGGTCAGACGTGTCACGGACAAGAACACCGAATACGGTTACAGGCAGTTCATCCCACTGAGCGGGGGACTGGACTCACGCATGATAACCCGCGTAGCGAAGGAAACGACTTCTGAGCCTATACGCAGTTTCACCTACGCCGAAACCGGCTCTCTTGACGAGATTCTGGCTGGACAGGTGGCAAAAGCGTTTGGAACCGAATGGGCTTTCCAGCCGTTGGACGGCGGCTATTTCCTCAAGCGGATTGACGAGGCGGTGCTGCGCAGCGACATGCAGCTTTGTTACGCCGGTCCCGCCGAGAGTTACAACGCCCTGCTCCGTCTGCCGCCCGGACAAACCGGCATCATCCCGACCGGCGTGGGCGGCGACAACCTGTTCATATCGCTGTTCCACCGCACCTACCGCCATTATTCCTACGGCGACTTCTCCCTGTCCGGCTGCCGCTATCCGGAGCAGGACGCGCTCATTCCGCCTGACTATGAGCAACGTTACGAGAACCGCAACATCCATTCGCTCTATACACGCATCTTCTTCTGCCACAATTTCGGCGCGCCGCTGGCCTACCAATGCGAGGCGGAGAGTTATTCGGTGTTTATGGACGTGGATCTGATGGAATATGTGCTGGCCATACCCGAACGGGAACGCAGTAACTACCGTTTCTACGACCGGTGGGTGATTACATTCTATCCGGATGCCGCCCGCATCCTGCACAACGGACACCGGATAGGGCGACGCGAACCGGTCATCGACCTCTTCGGTCACAGTATGCCCGTATTAGAGGTTCCGCGCCGCGCCCTGCTCTATATGCTACGGAAGGCGGGATTCTCCATTGTGCAGAAACCCGATGCAAGCAAGTCGCCCAACCCGACCGAACAGTGGCTGTCAGAGAACGATGGTCTGCGGCAGTGCTGGGACACGTATTTCGCAGCAAATATAGGTCTTTTGGACTCCATGCCCCGGCTGCAGAACCATGTCCGCGCACAGTACGGGAATATGCAGGACTGCCAGCAGCGTTTTCATGCCCTGACCGTCCTGTCTGCCGTCAAACAGTTAGACATTACACAGATGTAACAAGAATCGGGGTGACAAGAGCCGCCCATTGTTTTGTAAAGTCTTGTGTTCTTGACAGTCAGTGTCCATACTTCGCTTTTTTGTATGAGACTTAGTCCGAAGTGACAAAACTGACTGAACATTCATTATTTTACTGCACCACTATTTTATACGTTATCGGAGAGCCTTCGGCAGGACGTATTGTGAGGAAATACAGCCCGTTGCTGTCGGGGAGCGCGATGTCCCATTCCCCCTCCGTCAATGCTCCGGAACCGACTGCTCGTCCGAAGGAGTCAAAGAGAGTGTAGGTAACTTTCAGCGGTGTTGAGACTCTGGTGCGTGGAGCAGCGCGCTGGACAATAGTGGGAGAAACATAGATGGGGTGAGAATGAACATCATTGTATGTACGGATAGTGAGCGGGCAGGTAGGAATAGCTTGCTGTTCACCGGCACGGGTAAGGTAACAAACCACTTGGTCGCCTATATGGAGCTGATCCGGAAGGTAAAGGATGGCACTGTTCTGTCCTGTCACCTGTTGGCCATTGACTTCCCAACGATAATAAGAGAAGTGGTAACCGCCGTTGTTTTCGTAATTGAGAACTGCCACCACATCGTCCCAGTTCTGCTCTATGACAGAAGAAGGATAACGGATATAGAACGATCCGTTCAGCCCCGGTAGCGTATCACAGAAGGAGAAGTGGGGGGTCAGTCGGAATGAATAGGTTTGCGGTCGCAGCGAAGCAGGTTGCGGGAGCGTGACAGAGTTACCTTCAACAGGGAGATAATAAGTAGAGGCGAATCCGCTATGTTGCGCATCGGGACTCATATAGACGTAACAGAAGTCCGGCTGGTGACCCTTGAAATCGAAGTAGATGTCAAGTGACTGTTCGTTAGAGCAGGATGTTGTACCACTATTGATAGACAGTATGCGCGTAGGTTGGACTACATTGAGGTAGAGTTTTTCGACCACGGAGGAGTCGCCATAGCAGGTACTGTCTATATAAGTGCCTGAAACGGAATAGTTCCTGGAGTGGAAGGTATATTGCTCGCCAAGACAAATACTGTCACGCCGTGTACGATAGACGGCAGACTGTTTGGTGAGGTTAAGTTCGTATATACTGTCGCAACCGCAAGCGGTAGTATAAGGTACAATATAATTGCCTGTGGACGAATAAGTTTTGCCTTGGAAGGTGTAAGTCTCGAAGGCACAGATATTAGCATTGGTAGTGAAGTGGAATGAGTTGCCGATGATAATGACATGGTTGGTGATGGTAGTGCCGCAATCTTCAACAATCGTTTGGTCGTGGTAGAGTCCCGGCTCGGTATAAGTTTTGTTATTGAAAGTAAAAGGCAGTGAGGTATGGCAAAGGCGTATGGTGTCTTGAATGGTGATATTTTTTTGGACCTTCAGGTTGATTTCGTGGATGGAGTCACAGCCGTCGGTCGTTTTTCCATACTCGTAGTACAGACCGGGTACATTATATGTTTTGCCATTGTATTGATAGGGGTCGGCAGTAGGCAGGCAGATGTCTAATTTCTTGTAGAAATCACGTGCTTGCGTGATGACATATTCGCATATTGAGTCACAGCCGTACGGCGAAGAAATGGTATCATAAAAGACTGTGTTTATGGGGTATTCATTGCCTCTGAGGTAGAATGTTTCTCCCGGGCATAGCAGAATCTGTCGGCGATAGAAGGTGTTTTTATGGAGAGTGAGCAGGAGAGTATAGACAGAGTCCACACCGAGCGAGGATTTGTATGGGTCTTTATATAGTCCGGATTCGGTGTATATTTTGCCTCTCCATTGGTAAGAGTCCTGGTTGCACAGTTCGACTGTATCAGCGAAAAGGAAGCCGGTTGCGGTGACGAGCGTGAGTTTGAAGACAGAGTCACATTCGGATTGGGTGTGGGCTGTGTCCCAATAAACGCCCGGGACTGTCAGTTCTCGGTCTCGCCAATGGTATGTACCATTTTCGGACAGTGTGTCTTGTTTGGTAAAGAGGTAAATAGGATCAATGATATAGACAAGGCGGATAATGGAGTCGCAGCCATCTGATGTCAATAGCGTGTCATAGAAAATGCCTTGGTCTTTAATCAAACTGTCCCTGAACCAGAACTCCTCGCGATGGCAGGTGCGTACAACCTCGGTCGTGAGCTTGGACGGAAAGACGGTCAGACTTAGCGTGGTCACGCTGTCGCAGCCGTGTGTTGTCCGGCGCAGGAATGTGAAGTTGCCGGAGGTTGTACCTTTGAAGAAAGTGGTGTCATGCCATCGGTATGGCAGTTCGTTTTCGCAGATGGTAAGGTTTTCGTTAAGATAGAAAGTGGGATTGACAGTCAGATTGAGTGTCGTTATACTGTCGCAACCGTGGACTGTATGTCTATGGAAGACGTATGCTCCTGACTGTGAGCCTTCTTGGAAGGTTGTGTCGCGCCACGTGAATGGCAGGTCGCTTTGGCAGACAGAAACCTGTTCCTTCAGGTGGTAGTCAGGACGGATAGTTAGCGTTAGATTGACTATACTGTCGCATCCGGTAACAGCATGGCGGTAGAAAGTGAAGTTTCCGTTGGTTGTCCCCTCTTTGAAGGTTGTGTCGCGCCATGTATATGGGAGTTCGGTGAGACATAGGAAGAGTGTTTCCGACTGGCGGATAACAGGATTGACTGTCAGGTGCAGTGTGACTATACTGTCGCAGCCGTGGAATGTACGACGATGGAAAGTGATGTTTTTAGAGGTTGTGCCGGTGAGGAAAGTGGTGTCACGCCATTTGTATGGCAGTTCGTTTTCGCAGATGGTAAGGTTCTCTTCGGATGCGAAAGAGGGGTGGACTGTAAGACTGAGTGTAACGACAGAGTCGCAGTTGTGGATTGAGTGACGGTGGAAGGTGTATGTGCCTGATGTTGTACCGTCTTTGAAGGTTGTATCCCGCCAAGTGAACGGAAGTTCGTTCTGGCAGAAAGCGAGTGACTCTTTGAGATTATAGTTGGGATAGACAGTAAGACTTACAGTGACCGTACTGTCGCAGCCGAAGACAGATTTACGCTTGTAGGTCAGGGGACCTGATTGAGTACCCTGCGGAATGACAACATCACGCCATGAGTAAGGGAGATCGTTTTCGCGAATGGCAAGTTTTTCGTTCTGGTTATAACGCGGTTTGACGATGAGGCGCAGTATTTCTACTTCTGACTCTGTTTTGCAGCCGGTTGTACTTGTTGTGACAGAGGTGTAGGTGCCGTCTTTGGTCAGTTCTTCACCATTAAAGAAATATGACGAGCCTTCACAAATGATTTCAGTACGAGTATTAGCAACCACTTGGCTGACAATCTGACGTATATATGAAGTGGACGCACCTTTCCAATTACCTATTATACGCAGCACGTCAGAATATTCCTTTGACTCTTTGCCCATTTTGATAGGAATAATTACGTAATAAATATCTCCTGAATTGAGAGAGGTGGGAGCGGAGATTGTGGTTGCACTATCGGATGCGAGGAAAATAGGAGATTCAAAGTCAGAATTTGCACTGTTAGCTAGGTCAAATACGAGGTCGGTGATCGGGTTTGGGTCATTGTAAGTTATCTTGACACAAGTAGCGTTGTCTTTAGCGTCTTGGACGTTGTAGCCGACGTTAAGTCCTTGTGAGGAATAGCTGATGATACTGAAATCGGCCTGTAGCATCTCAAGTTGGACGTTTCCGCCGTTAGGCAGTTTGGTTACTGTAGGGAGGTAAGGGTGTCCCATTGTGGTTGCGCCCGTGGAAGTGGCATCAGTAAAGAAGGTGGTGTTGTTCTGCAATTGTCCGGTGGTTGAGAACAGACCGGAGGAGTTGGTTTTGCCGAACAGAACCTGGTTGATATCAAGTAATGAAGGATTAACGGTAGTGCTGACCACCTTGTTGATGTCGGGATCCTGGCTGAGGTCAACGTAGATATTGGCGTTAGGCAGACGGTCAACCGTCTGGACGTTGATATTCGGTTTATTAGGGTCACCTATATAGACGAGCACCTTGGTGCCTGCGAGTGCCAAAGAAGGAACAGGAACATTGTTGGTAGAACCCGCACCGGTGGAATATATTTGCGAAGGGGGCAGAGCGATGATAGCCGAATTGGGAGTGTAATCGGATTCGACACCATATCCGTCAGGACAACCGCTACCTACACCGGCAGCGTGGCGGATAGTAGAGGCATTGACTACGCCACCGTAGATGACAATCATACCATCGTACCAACTCTCGTATCCTCCCCCAAGTCCGGCACCGTGTCCGCCCTTGGAAGTGACTGTACCGCTGGAAATGACAATATTACCGCCGGCGGTAACGACAGTTTCTCCTGAATTATTAAGTTTGGCTGTAGATGTTGTTTCGTTGTCGTTGAGCCATCTGTTGAGTGAGCCTATTCCCGCTCCGCCATCATCAGAGGCCTGCGTGACGGTAAGAGTACCTGAGGAGTTGTCACACGATTCGATGGCACTGATATTGATTTGCGCGCCTTGGTCAACCTGTATGCCGGCACGTCCGTTACCTGACACATAGATGACGTTGTCGCCATCAAGCACGAGGTTGACATTGGTGCGGTTTGGCGAGGAGTTGGACAGATTATTCTGACCTGTAATACGTATGGGGGAATTATATCCGTAAGACGTGAAACGGAAGTTACAATTCTTAAGAGTTATGGTACCTTTGTAGCCAAAACCGGCAACTATATAATTGGATGTGGTAGAACCCGTAACTATATAGTCATCAGTAGAATTGCCCGCGATGACAAGCGAACCTGAACTGATATCGTGATTGATAACAGCTGCTGAAAGAGGCAGAAGGGAACAGAACAAAAGAGTAAGAAAACAGGAGGAAAAATGTTTCATTATATCGGAATTAGATTGTTGCAAAGTGAAGATTTGACTTATTTTGTGTTATTTTTAATGCGGATGTGGATAAGCCTGCTGCGTTCCAAGCGACATAGTTTTACGGACATGTCGGGCAGTTGATGCGAGATGTGGTTATCTGGAAGAGGTAGGTAAGTTTGATTCCTGCGTGAACGGGCAAACAGAGTGTTTTATCGGTTTGCAATGTGAGGAGGCTCTCGGTTGTAAGCAACTGCGCATTAGTGGGGTTAGGTTGCAGGAACTGTCCTTCCGGAGATGTATTGGGATAGTAGGGGCTATTGAGTCCGAGGTCGGCATAAACGCCGAGCTGGACAGCCTGAGAGCCTGTTCTGCCTGAGCCGTAGAGCGAACTACGCCAGATGTCGGCACCAAGTTCAAAAGCAAAAGAGCAGATGAAATGCGAACGTGATGTTCCGTGAACAGTGGCATCATAAGTGCCGAACGAGTGGTTAGGCATCTCGCCCATCGCCTGATCGTACTGACTATAAATACCTTCAGTGCTATACAAGAGTGAAGCGTCAATGCCGGAAAAGACAGTCCAGCCGAAGCGCAAACCGCCACCGAGATAAAAGCCTTTGTCGCTGACAAACCCGACGAGCAGGGGAACTTGCAGAGCAAGGAGTTTTTCCGTTTCGGAATAGTTGCGGACATTATAGCGCATGGTAATTGTTTTGCCTTGTGTATCTTCAACGGGATAGACTGAGAAGTCGAAAGCCTTACTGTAACGGCTATGATTGCTCAGATAGCGTGCTTCCAATCCTGTATGCGCCCACAAGTGGCGGTGACGCAGTTCATAACCGAGAGCAAGTGAGCCGGTAGGACGCCCTTGAACGCTGACATCGGCTTGGTTGGTAAGGAACTGCGAATAGCCAAACGAGCCGGAAACGACATAGAAATGCTGCGGGCGGATTTTTATTTGCGCCGAGAGAGGGAAGTTAGCGAGCAAGCACAAAGACAGGCACAATGCCCGATAGAAATGTGGTTTGGGTCGGAGGAATATAAGATTTATCATAGACAAAATGTTTGCTATCGTTAGGAGCAAGTCCTACTATGGACGCAGCAAAGATATTGGATTTTAGCTAAATAGCAAAAAAAAACGTGATTTTTTTCTAAATTGTCTGCTTTCAGGGTGGTATGTGTGCAGAAAAATACACAACCTTTTCATGTTTATTCAGGAAAAAATCCGATGATTACTGGCAAAAATCCGGCGATTTTGTCTGTGTTCTTTTTGCGTCTTTTTTTCGTCCTTTTTTCGAGTTTTTTTCGAGTTTTATATGATGAGGCATGAGGAAATGGTCGGAAAAGAAAATGGAGATTTGAGAAGGTTCCATAACTGGGCGCATTTCCAAATATGGCAACGATGAGACAGCATGATTAAACCTTGAGCGGCCACGAGTGGTTGTGATAGTGATGGGCGGTGAGTTTTTTTTGAAAATATGCGAAAATGTTGTGTATTTGTAAAAGAAAACGTACTTTTGCGCGCTGGGTTCACGAGGGGAACATCGAATAGCGATGAGTACAACTAAGAAAGGAAACAGGGGGACAGTGAGGAGTATGGATGAAACGGGGAAGTAAGGTATGCGGGTGAAGTGGGATGATGGTAAAAAAATAAAAAGTGTGACAGGAAAAAAGACAGATAGATTATGCCGAGAAAACCAGTTAGAAACAATCAGAGCGGCTCTGAGACAGGTGAGAGCAGCCAGAAGATAGAGATAGAACTCACTCCGTCAGACGGTAGAGAGAGAGAGTTTTCTGCGGGTGGCAGAAGAGGATCCAAAGTCGGTAACGGTTCCAATGCTAACAGTTCGAAAGGCGCAGGCGGCACCGATTCAACGGGTTGGTTGAGTTCGATAGGAGGCGGTTTGCGCCAGATTATGAACTTCCTGCGTCAGGAACGTACACAACAAGCGTTTGGTGTGGTGCTGCTTGTGGTGTCATTGTTTGCTGCTATAGCATACGTCAGTTTCTTCTTTACGGGTGCGAACGACCAGTCACTGATAGACCAGTCACGTGAAGCCCGCCTACAATCCAGACAACAGATACAGAACATACTAGGTCTGCCCGGGGCAATGCTGTCG
>JAIKXR010000062.1 GCA_024683975.1 Paludibacteraceae bacterium | reverse complement strand
GGTATCAGTATTCCTATGCGACGCGAGGATTCGCATGACATCTTAGGAACATACAAACTGCTGTCTAACCGAAGTGAGATGCAGATCACGCCGCAGAGCGAAGATGAACTGATAGATATTCTTCGGTATCGCCATCGAGTCATGCTGGAAGGTCGCCCCAATTGCACACCCGGTATGTTCAAGCAACGTGCTAACCAAGCCGGCGACACTGTCTTTGTAGCACCAGACTTGGTAGAAGGTTCTCTTCGATATGGTTTCCGCTATTACCGCGCCTTGACATCTCCGTTGGCGCGTGCCATCTATATGATGTTTTTGTGTAGCGAGGTTCACCCCTTTGTGGACGGTAACGGACGTATTGCGCGAATGATGATGAATGCCGAATTGAGTGCAACCGATACTGCGCGTATCATTGTTCCGACGGTCTTCCGTGAGGATTACCTGTTAGCGCTCCGCAAACTCAGCCGCAATGGTCGCCCGGACACCTACGCAACCGTCATGGAGCGATTGCAACGCTTTAGTGCCAGTATCCCATGTGACAACTTTGATACCGCGAGAGCGTTCCTGCAAGAGCCAATGCCTTCAGTGATGCCGAATCTGCACACTTGAACTTCCATTTTTAACAAGAATACATCGGCTCTGCCGAAAATCTATCGTCCATTGGGTGCAGATACAATCTGCACCACCTGTCAGTTTCTTTTATTGCCTGCGAATTTAATTCGCAGCACTTTCGTCTGTTGCAGCGGCTGAGAGCCGCTTTTTTCTATTTCATTGGTTCAGCCCAGAAGGTTCATCTGCCGTTTTTATATACCGCACATCAAAATAATCAAACAAATAAATCTGAAATATGAAAAATATTTGCGCAAGAGAAAATTTTTTATTACCTTTGCGCCGAATTTTAATCAAAAATTCTCATCAAAGAGAAGTGAAAGTAACAAAAGTTGTCACAATGTGTCACAGATAAGAAAATAAAAACAAACTATGATAGGACAGATTTTTAACGCCAAAGAGTTTACAACAAAACTCAAAGCAACCATCCAATCAACAGGCAAACTCGGCTTTACTGCCGAGACTATCAGCCAGTTGCAACTCACCACCGATTGCAGCATACTTATTGCCCCGGACAGCGAAAGCAAGCATATCCTGTATATGGCTGTGCTGCGCACGCAGGACGACACCGCTTTCCCTGTATTGAAGTCAGGCAATTACGTCTATCTGAACACTAGACAACTGTTCGATAAACTGGGTGTCAATTACAGCAACGCCACCGTTATGTTCGCCCTCTCGCACTTTGAGGAAGGTGACTCCCAGCTCGGCGGCGACTGCTACAAGATGACCATGCGCACCAATAACCGCAAAACACCTGACAATGGATAGATAACATCCTATCGCATAACAACGGCTAATGCATTCAGATACCGACATATTGCTGAATCATTCAGAGCAGATGGACAGCCTCATAACTGCCCATCTGTCCGAATTAAATACAGTCCTGCAAGACAAACAAGCCTTGCGGGATGCTTTATGTCGTATATTGGCAGAAAACAAACACCTGCAAGAAGTTATCAAAGACAAAGACAACACCATTGCAGCTAAAGACAATGAGATAGCGCAATTGAGACAACGCGTCTCCGACCTCCAAAAACCGACAGCCGTCACCTCCGTTGCAGGTAACTATATCGAGGCAATGAGCGTTGCCAATATGAACATTTCTTCCTTGCCGCCCGCAAACAAAAGCATCAAACGGTTCAGCTACAACCGCAAAAAACAATTATATTCAGACCAATTTCAATTACCGTTATGGCAGACATCGTAAGACACTTCAATATCGCAGGCAACTACATCGACAAACAATATGTGGCTGTGCAGAATGTCCTTGTTTCCGCACCGCATCTTGCGTTCACTCAAATCACAAACAATGCGGCGGCAGCGGCACATGACCGCCCTACCAAGCCTGCCAAAGCTAAAACAGTCACCCCGAAACGCTCGCCACATTTCCTGGAAACGCCTGCCTTTGTCTATAAGTTCAGCAGCTCCGCTTTTGACGGGCAACGACGACTGACCGTCCTGTTCCAGTACCTGCGCAAAGAGTACGAACCGGCCAGGACTTGGATTGACCCCGACACCAACCCCGATGATTTTCTGTCACTCTTCAGCGGCGGGAAATCTGACAAAGTGATTGTGTGGACGGAGAGCAAACAGAAACTCTTCGCCTTGTTCAAACGGATGAAAGAGCGCAAGATAATCACCACACCCAAAGGTTACGGCATCTGGACTATTGTTCAGAACCATTTCTCCGACTGGCACGGCAATATGTTCCATAACCTCAACAAGGAACACATGCCCGAAGAGCGCGTCTTCTCCGTCATAGAAGCCTTCATTGACATTCTTGACCCCGCTGTCACTTCTGCCGCACAGTTGGACGAATATGCGAAGAAAGTCGGCAGGACTTTCGGCAACAGATAATTTCGGCAAAATATTTTTCTCATCCACGGAACGCATTGAAAAACAAGTGCGTTCCTTTTCTTTTTTGTGCCTCTGTTCCTCGTAACAAGGCACTTTCCCGCCTGTTTTCATATCAATGCCGAAAATACGGCATTACTATAATAAATGAAAGCGTTTCCGAAACGGACGCGAACATGTTTCATCCATTTATTTGTTACTGATATGAAAACAAAAAGCATTGTAAAAATCGAAATCACCTGTCGCGACGCGGCAGAGTTGCAGAAAGCCAAAGAGGCTATCCTTTATCACCTCGAGACGCTCAATCCCAAGTTTTCAACCAAGCCGCTCAATCCCGATACCGGCGGCACTGCCCGACTGCTTACAGTGGAGGTTATCCCGATTGACCCCGCTTGTTTTGAAGCGGAAGAGGCGTGCGACATCATCCGCCTCACACTCGCGCAGTCCCTCACCTTCACAACCGAATGGAAGTGCACTCTCCATACAACCAACTAATTCTTTTTATTAACCCGTCAGAACCAAACCGACCGCTATTGGGTACGCGAGCATCCCGCTTGCGGTCAGTCGCAAGACTGAAAATTGTCTTTAGTTTTTCTCTAATTCTTACAATCACTTCGTGTGGTTGTCCCAAGAAAAAGATGCGTAAGCATCCTCTGTTCAATCAGTTTAATCTGTGAACAGAATGAAAAAGAAAATTGTTGATAATTGCTGGTAATTGATGCCCCCCAAAAAGTCTGTTTGATTTTGGCACAAACCACAAACAACTATGTCCAAGTACATTCCCAACGAGATGGTCAAAGAGTACCACGGCAAGATCTGTATGCACAGCGATGTCTATTTCGCCAAGCGCAACGGCACACTCTACACGGGTAAGATCTGTAACCCATACAAAGGCGAACCGTCTGCCTCACAGACTGCGGTACGCACCAAGTTCCAGACCGCTTGCGCAGCCGCCAAAGCAGCACTGGCAGATGCCACGCAGCGCGCCGCACTCCTTGCCGCTTTTAAGAACCAGAAGAAATACCCTACACTCTGGGGTTACACCTTCGCACAAGAGTACTCCAAACTGTAATTTCTAACTCCGACAAGTCGGACCGGTCCCACTCGTCCGACCCGTCCTACCAGTCCGACTTGTCCTAAAAATCAATCCTTAATTTACTAACCGCATCTATTGTGTACATCCTCTCTTTTCTGCTTTTTTGATTTTTTAGGGAGCAGATACAAGGCACGGTTAAGGGAGTTGCAGGGTTCCCAAAGAGTTTCACTCGAATGGGATGCCAGTTATGCGGGCATAATGACCGAAAACCGAGCGACAAAGGAGCGTTGCCGCAATAGATGCCCCTAAAAAACAAAAAGTATTATTATGGCACGAGTAGTTTATTTAGACCCTATCGACCACATCAGTGGCAAAATCTCACGTAAACACCGCACTGTTTACTGTTACCTCACATCCACGGGTGCGAAATATACCCAACTGTACACCAAACCCGCAGGCTCACCGACTGCTGCACAACTGGTTTGCACATCCAAGTTCAGGCAGGCGGCACAACAGACCAACACCATCTTGGCGGACATCAGTCAGTTGGAGACCTACCGCACACAGTGGCGTACGCACATTCAAGGCACTCATCCGCGTTATCGTACCCTGCGGGGATTCATCTTCGCACAAGTCTATCGAACCTTATGAGAAAGCACGCACAGTTAGTATTGGCAGTCAGTATGGCTTCGTTTGGAGCCGTACTGATTCTCACCGCCTTCTTCGTTCCGCCATTGGGTCTTATCGACCCGACGGTCCTCACTGCCTTCGGCGAGATTCTCACCTTCTCCGGTGCAGTCCTCGGCATTGATTATAAGTACCAAAGTAAAGAATGATTCTTCGTCCATTGCGCCGGAATTTGATTCCGACATCGGTCATCAGACCGACCTTCTCGTTCATAATCAGGCGATTTTATCGCCGTAAGTTTAATCCATTAAATTAAAAACATCATGCTCATTACTCTTATCCGTGATACCTTCACCCCCGCTGAAACTCTCGGCAGACTTTTGATAGACGGCAAGCCCTTTTGCGACACCCTCGAACCGCCCGTCGTCCCCAACGCCCAACACCCCAAAGGAGCCATACCCGAAGGATGGTACAAAGTCCAACTTACCCGCTCGCCCAAGTTCGGCAGACTGCTCCCGCTCTTGTATTACGTCCCGGGCTTTGAGGGTATCCGCATACACTCCGGTAACAACCGCGAGGACACAAGCGGTTGTATATTGGTCGGAAATGGTTCTTGGGATGCGGACGGCTCGGCGGCGATGTTCGACAAGTCCGAACAGTCCAGCCTGTCTGACTGGCATACCATCCCTGCCTTGTTCAACTCCCGCGCCACCGAACAGGAATTAGTCAAACTCTTAAAACCTTATCAAGATGCCCGCCATGAAATGTATATTGAAGTTACTGATACCGAGCGTTATGCTGTTGAGCGGATGCCGCAGCCAGCAAGTTACGAGTACCGCCACAACTAACCACACCGCCGCCCAAATCCAGCGCGACAGCATCTATCTCCACGACAGCATCGTAGTTACATACATATTGGGGGAGAGCGGGGGCACCGGAGAGTTATCTCGAATGCGACGCAGGAACGGAGATAATGTTGTGCTTAATGGCGCGGAGCGACAGTCCGACACAATATTTGTCGAACGCGAAAAGTGGCACACCCGTTGGCGCGAAAAGGAGATAAACCGCACCGACACTATCCAAGTGGAAACAGTCAGAACAGAGACCGTCCAAGTAAGATATGTGCCCAAGTTCTACAAGTATTGCGCTGCCCTCACAGCCCTGTTGCTGCTATTCCTCTTTATCAAGTTTGTGCTTTGGCTCTATAGGAGATTCCACCCTTAATAATCTGTGAATAGAGTATGTCCTTTTGCCAAACGTATCTATTTGCACATGGTTATTGCCGGTAAACTTAACCGAAGACCAAGAGAAAAATCAAACTTTGATACACCGAAAAACGGCTTCTTCAAGCATTTCTGCTAACAAGGCACGTGAGTAGATTTGCTTCAAACTCACAAAAGTGTGTGCGCTGCTTAACGGTTACGAGGTTTGCGCATCAAACCATTCTTTAGGAGGAAGACCCGTCTCGCGCGTGAAAACTTGGTAAAATTGCCGCCGAGAAGAAAAACCGCAGGAAGAGGCTACATCGTTCATCGACATCGTAGGATTTGCCTGTATCAGATGCTTGGCTTCCTCTACACGATACCGATTGACAAATTGGTAGAAAGTGCAGCCGTAGGCTTCATGAAGAAGGGATGTGATATAGTTGCGGTTGATGGTCAGGACCATTTGCAGGTCTGTGCGCTTCAAATCGGGATTGAGGTAGGGTTTGGATGTGGTCATCCAGTGTTCCAGCTTGTCAATCTGTGCTTGATTTTTAGCAGATAGGACTGACTGCGCTTTGTCGGGCTCTGCTTCATCGCTTTGAGCAACGTGTTTCTCAATATTCGCAATCTCCGACTCTATCTCCTCTATCGACATGTTTGCCCAAGGGTTACGACGGAAAAGGATATGATTCGTACCATAGATGAACAGGAAGGTAAGCAAGAGTTGTTCGGTAAAAACGCGAGTCGGATGGACAGAAAGACGCATATAGAAGAACACACCCCCTATGCTAATCAGAATCAGAATATACCGTATAATCCATTGTGCATCGATATTTTCCAAAGAGGAATAATTCTGCTCACACCATACCCTATATGCGCGCACGTGAAGGGATAGATACACCACCAGGAACAAAGGATAAAAAGCAATCAAAGGAGTGAGATCGATAGGTAAAATTATTTCCAGCAATATCAGTCCTACCAAAGGCAGTAGGGTGTAGATAATCCTGCGGGTATTGATCCAACCGGGGCGCAATGCCTCCGTAGGATACATAACAAGAAGCCAACCTACAAAATCACACACAACCAACGGCCAGCGTTGAAGAGGATCTTCGCCTACCGTCAAAAGAGGAATATCAAAGAATAGGTCTAACACCACACATATTAAATCGCACAGACCCCATAGCGCCATCGTCCATGCCCACACCAAACGAAAGCGCAACCCCTCATGATGGGTGAAGAGCAAGACGATACCTAAAAGACATATCGCCACGTTGGCTATATTCAGAGATGGCGTAATCACATTATTGTACAACTCTACCGGTATAAACCGCGATGCATAGCAACAAGCTATAGTCAATACGGCAAGTACTAATCCAAAAACAATCTCCTTAGAATAATTAACCCAAATGTTAGTAATCCGTTCACGCGTCATCTCTATAGAAAAATGAAAAAAAACGGTCGCAAAGTAACGGCTTTTTTTTGATGCAAACAAATTTTATAGATAGAACTGTTAAGAATAGTGATTTTTCATGAAAATACCAACCAAATCTCTGACCATTCCGACGAACACATCTGCCATTTCTTGTCCTTCCAAGATAATGCGTTGACCCCGCCTGTCGTGCTATCCTTCCCTTTTGTCCATTCGACCTGAATTATACTGCGTTTTCACCCGAACCTCCCCTCTCCGGCATAAAAAAGGACGCAATGCTCATAACACGTAACCGCTAACACCAACATCTCTACTGTGAGTCTAAAGCAAAAAAATAGCGCCTCTGTGAGTTTGAAGCAAAAAATCCATCTTTTTTGTGAGTTTGAGGCAAAATCTACGCGCATGCCTTGCGCACGTGAGCCTTTTGTTAGACTTTTGCGCCCAAAGATTTGCAGACAATCCGCTGTCAAATCAATACGATTAACCGAATTATTTCTTTGGTTAGTTAAATATTGACGATACTTTTTTGTTGAATTACTGCTTTCTGACTAAATAGCATGAGTTCTTTGAAATTGTGTTCTTTTTGCTGTGGGGGTTATGCAATGCGGAGCACCCGATTCTGCTACGATAACCAACCGAAGGCAAGAACACTTTTAGAAAAACCTTGGGTCACCTGCAAAACCCTGTGTTTCGTAAATTATAGTTTTATTTAATGTAGACCATCGTTATTGGTACAATTTTTGTTGTCTCCATAGTCGATGGACAACGCTTATAAATTATTAGTATCTTACATTCTCCCGAAGGAG
>JAIKXR010000023.1 GCA_024683975.1 Paludibacteraceae bacterium | reverse complement strand
TTTAATTTCATTGATTGTTACCTTTGGGGCAATTACAGTAAACGCCTAGGATTTCCAGACAGGCAAGTTGGGTTACACCATCACATCTTTTCCAGACAAGACTGTTGAAGTACTGAAAAGTGACCACACAACCGGCGATGTGGTGATTCCCGCGACAGTCGGGTACAACGGTGTTGATTTTACCGTCACCCGTATTGCCGACAATGCTTTCGAATACTGCCATAATATTACGAATTTTACTATCCCAAACACAATAACAAGTATTGGTAAGTTAGGTTTTGGATGGTGCTGGTATTTACACACCATTATTTTAGACAACCCCAATTCTGATTTTACTTGCGGCAGCTATGCTTTTGACTACGATTGGAGGGCGTTTAAAAATGTCAATATCATTAATATTGACAAAAAATCGGTACTGGAAAACGGAGCAGGCATAATAGCACATCTTCCTGCTCACGATTTATACATTGAAGGCAAGCGTATTACAGACTTTGATGTTCCTGAAGGAACACAAAAAATAAACACCTTCTTCAAAAACGCCATGAGTCTGAAGAGAATCACTTTTGCAAGCGAAGTACAATCCGTTGTTGACAATGCTTTCTATCATTGCGACAGCCTTCATACCGTTTATTTGTCACCCAACCTGACAAAGATAGGAAATTCCGCATTTGATGAATGCGCATCGCTACGAACCATTTATTCTCCATCTTTCAATCCGGCAGAAGCGCAAATTTCATCCTTTCCTAACGGAGCATATATGTTTGCGACCGTATATATCCCTAAAGGGACATTGTCATTATATAAAAGTGCTAAAGGATGGGAAAAGTTTGAGAATTATATAGAAACAGATGAATTGGGAATATACACAGGCGATGAGGTTTATTATACCTTAAACCTGAATGTCAATTCAACAGGGATGGGTACGGTGACTGGTTCGGGTACATACAAAAAAGATTCGGCAGCTACAATCACTGCTATTGCAAACACAGGCTACGAGTTCAGCCAATGGTCGGACGGAAACACAGACAATCCTCGGCAGATAACGATGACTGAAAACCTGACCCTCACCGCCACCTTCAGAGTTATCCCCCAAGCGAAGACCTACATCATACACGTCAATCAGGATTGCACCGGTTATATGGAAGAGCAGCAATGAAAACAACTATAAGACATATCATATTGTTGCTGTCAAGTATGGCGGCACCGTACGTATCGGCGCAGGAACATCAAGTCGTAGTGCAGGCATCCGAATGTGCTTCCGCACAGACTTATTCCCTGCCGGACAGAGCATCGCTCATACTGAAAGCAACAGCGGCAGACGACTCTCGCTTCGTGTCGTGGTCAGACGGCAATAAGGCCAATCCGCGCACGGTGACAGTCACCAGCGATGTCACATTCACCGCCTTGTTCGCCTCTGATAAGGGCGGTACGTCATCCGAAACATATACGGCAACCGTCTATGCGGGCGAGTGTGCCACTCCGTTTACCAGAGAATTTGAAAAAGGCTCTTTAATGAAGATAGTGGCCGAACCTGACGAAGGGTATCAATTCAAAAAATGGTCTGACGGCAATACCGACAATCCGAGGGTATTGACAGTCGATTCGGATATTGAGTTGCGTGCGGAATTTGAAGAGTATGTGTCTCCCGAGACATCATACAATGTGACGGTTGCCGCAGAAGATTGCGGCTCATCTTTCTCATGTCAGTTCTATGGAGGAACAAAACTCATTCTGAACGCCCATCCCGATAAAGGTTCAGCTTTCGTCCGTTGGCAAGACGGTAACACAGACAACCCGCGCAATGTGACTGTCACTCAGGACATCACCTACACTGCCGTCTTTGAACCAATCATACCGTGCGTCACTATCGAAACGACCAACGGTGTCACCATTGACGAGAAAGACCTGCCTTACGCAGTCAAGTATATCTCCAACGGCATCCTTTATATTCTCCGCAACGGCAAGATCTACAACGCACAGGGACAGTTGATTGACAATTGACAATTGATAATTGAAACTCTGAAACTCCGAATAGAAGGTGAGGGGCAGCCGAGGGCAGCCCCTCTGCTTTTGCAGACAGAAGATATCCACAGTCCAAACTATACAGAGAAAACGGCAATCCCAAGTCAGTGTTACGGTAATCCTTCGGTGCGGTCTGCTGAATCACACGGTAATCACCCGCTAATCACCCGGTAATCACCCGCTCTATATGCGGACATTTTCAGTTGCGGTGCGCGTTGCAGTTGCAGTGGAATAAAGGGTTCGGAAGGCTTACTGTTGTTGAGTGTGGTACTGATAGCGGAAACGATATGTGGTCAAAGGGAGTACGGTATAGAAAAGGCTGAAACGGAGAGAAGACGGCATGTGGGCAGAAGGAAAGCGGTTTATAAACAGAGAAAGCAGAACGAGATATTTTTTTATTTGTATAATTGACAATAAGCAAGTACTTTTGCGCGTCACTTGAAGAGGAAAGATGAGAAACTGGAAGTGGAAAGTCAGACAAACCATACATAAAACACATACCAATATGAAAGGAATCATACTTGCGGGTGGTAGCGCGACACGTCTCTATCCGCTGAGCAAAGCAATCAGCAAACAGATAATGCCTGTATATGACAAGCCGATGATCTACTATCCTCTGTCAACGCTGATGCTCGCCGGCATACGCGAAGTACTCATCATCTCCACTCCCCGCGACCTGCCAATGTTCCGCGAGTTGTTAGGCGACGGCAACCGTTTGGGTATGCGCTTTGCATACAAGATACAAGAGATACCCAACGGTCTGGCCCAAGCGTTCGTGTTAGGTGCGGAGTTTCTTAACGGAGAGCCGGGATGCCTTATTTTAGGCGACAACCTGTTCTACGGTCAAGGTTTCACCAAGATGCTCCGTCAGGCCGTGCTGTCGCTCGATCCCAAGCACGATATGCCTGACCAAGTCAATCCCGCCCACCGCCATGCGACAACAATGGAGGCTTTGAAACAGAAGATCACTCATACCGGTCGCGGCGCATGCATATTCGGTTATGAGGTGAGTGACCCTCGTGCCTACGGGGTGGTGGAGTTTGACAATGAAGGCAAGGTACTGAGTTTGGAAGAGAAGCCTCAGCGTCCCAAGAGCAATTATGCCGTACCCGGCTTGTACTTCTACGATTCCAGCGTATGCGCGAAAGCGGCATCACTAAAGCCTTCAGCGAGAGGCGAATATGAGATAACGGACTTGAACAAGGTGTATTTAGAAGAAGGTACGTTGCGCGTCCAGTTGTTCGGCAGAGGTTTTGCATGGTTAGACACTGGCAACTGCGACAGTCTGTTAGAGGCAGGCAACTTCGTTGCCACGATACAAAACCGCCAGGGGTTCTATGTGGCCTGCATAGAGGAGATTGCTTGGCGTAACGGGTGGATAACAAGCGATGAATTGCAGTCTTTAGGCGCAGAGATGAAGACGCAGTACGGCAGATACTTGGAACGTTTAGCAAGCAAATAAGCGGAACATGCGTATCAGGATACTGGCAGTGGTATTGACGGCAGAGGTGTTGTTGCTGACAAGTTGTCAGCGGACGGCACCGCAAATTCCGAGTTACAGGAGCGGCAGACAAGAGGTACGGGTTGACAGCAGTCTAATACAAGCTATTGAAACCAATCAGCACCTTGCCGAAGAAGCAGACAGAGCGTTGGCCATATATGCAGATTCGGGTTTTGCACAGCAGGAACCGGGCTATTGGTCACGCGGTTTAGTTGAGGCGGACAGCACATTAGAGACAGGCAGTACTGTGACTCTTCACAGAAAGGTTTACTCGTTAGACAGCGTACTTTTGGAGGACGTGACGACAGAAGTGACGGTAGGTCAAAGCGGTGAGACGCAGGCTGTCAGCGATGCCTTAAGCCAGATGGAGAGAGGGCAGCAAGTGACGCTGCTCGTGCCATGGTACTTGGGGTATGGCGCGACGGGTTCGCTGACGGTGGCTCCCTATACAAACATAAGAATAGAAATGACAGCAGAATGAAAAAGGCAGTGATATTGTTGGCAGCGATTGCTGTTATAGCAGCGGGATGTACGACTAACACATACTCCAAGTTGCGCACGAAAGAGAAGAACCTGATAGACAGTTATATCAGCCGTCAGGGGATACATGTAGTGAAGAGCATGCCAGATGTACAGCAAGGCGAAAAATGGAACGAGAAAGACTATCTGGCATTAGAGGAGTACGACCAGTTGTATTTTCATCTAGTGTCGGCGGTTGATACGACAAGAGAGCTGGCTGCAGGCGACAAGGTCAATATCCGTTTCCGCAAGTATTCGTTAGACGTATATGCCGATACTATCAGTTACTGGACAACAGACGATGCGGGCGAACCCATACAAATGACGATAGGCAGCACATCAGGCACTTACAACTGCACGGGCTGGCAGGCAGCCATACTGGCGATGAAACAGGAAGGCGAATGCAAGATTATCTGTCCGAGCGTTTATGGTGTGTCGGACGACAACTCGACAGTGACTCCCTATTGCTACGACTTGAGAGTAACCAAAGTGAAATAATTTTTCCAAAAAGACATGAGTTTAATAAAGAGTATATCCGGCATCCGGGGCACGATAGGCGGTCGTGCGGGCGAAGGGTTATCGGGCGTGGACATCGTTCGTTTCGCCGCCGCCTATTGTGTTCAGCGCAGCAAGGCATTGCCTGCCAACAAGAAGATAGTGGTAGGCCGCGATGCCAGGTTGAGCGGTGAGATGGTTTATCAGTTGGTTAGCGGGACATTGGTCAGTATGGGTTATGACGTGGTCAATATAGGTCTTGCCACCACACCGACCACTGAACTGGCAGTTACGGCTGAACAAGCGGCTGGAGGCATCATATTGACGGCAAGTCATAACCCCAAGCAGTGGAACGCCCTCAAACTGCTGAACGAACAGGGAGAGTTCCTTAACGATGCAGAGGGCAAAGAGGTTCTCCGGATTGCCGAACGCGGGGACTTTACGTTTGCCGGCGTGGACGAATTGGGTCATATAACGGAAAAAGACTACCTGCCCTATCATGTGGACAAGGTGCTGAATCTAAAATTGGTTAACAGAGATGCAATAGCTAAACGTCACTTCAAAGTGGTGATTGACTGCGTTAATTCGGTAGGCGGTATGGCGATACCGGCAATGCTACGTGCTTTGGGAGTGGAAGATATAGTGTGTCTGAACTGCGAACCGACCGGTCAGTTTGCACATAATCCGGAACCTATTCCCCAGAACCTGACCGAGACAAGCGAGGTTATGAGAAAGAGCAAGGCTGATGTGGGCTTTGTGGTTGATCCGGACGTTGACAGATTAGCTATAATATGTGAGAACGGGGAGATGTTCGTAGAAGAATATACGCTTGTCAGCGTGGCAGACTACGTACTCAGTCATACGACGGGCAACACAGTAAGCAATCTGAGTTCATCACGAGCGTTGAGAGATGTGACTGTAGGGTACGGAGGGAGTTACAGCGCGTCTGCAGTGGGCGAGGTCAACGTTGTAACAGAGATGAAGCGTACAGGCGCCATCATAGGCGGCGAAGGCAACGGCGGCGTTATTTATCCCGAATGTCACTACGGCAGAGACGCTTTGGCAGGTGTGGCATTGTTCTTGTCGGGCCTTGCGGAAAAAGGTTGCACAGTAAGCGAGTGGAAGAGAGAGCTGCCACAGTATGCGATATCGAAGAACAGGATAGACCTGAAGGCAGGAATGGACGTGGATGCCGTATTACAACGGGTAAAGGAGGCGTACAAGAACGAGAGAGTGAATGATACAGACGGGGTAAAGATCGATTTTGAGGAAGGCTGGGTACACCTACGGAAAAGCAATACGGAGCCGATAATCCGCGTATATTCGGAAGCAACGACCACCGAGGCAGCCGATGAACTGGCAAAGAAGGTAATGCAAATGGTTTGATATGGAGATACTGATAACTAACGACGACGGCTGGGGCAGCAAGGGTCTGATGCGGCTTGTGAAGAGTTTGATGCCATTGGGACACATAACTGTGCTGGCACCTGAAGGTGTAAGGAGCGGGATGTCGAATGCCATCTCATCGCACACACAGATGACTCTTCACCACGAGAAGACTCCTAAAGATATGCAAGGTGTGGAAATCTATACTACCAACGGCACGCCATCGGACTGCATCAAACTGGCAATCAACGTTCTGTTTAAGGAGGATGTAAAAAAGATAGACTTGGTGGTGAGCGGTATCAATCATGGCAGCAATGCAGCCATTGACATTATTTATTCTGGTACGATGGGTGCATGTTTCGTAGCAGCTGAGCAAGGCATACCTGCCATAGGTTTTTCCATTTACGACATGGATCCCGATGCCGATTTCTCGTATATGGAGCCTTATCTGCTTCCATTGACAAAGGAGCTGTACGCGAAAGGCATGCCAAGGACAGTGTGCTACAATATCAATGCGCCCAAAGGGGAGATAAAAGGGGTCAAAAACACCCGTCAGTGCATCAGTCACTGGGAAAAAGAGATACGCGAGACAGAGTTGGATAATGGAGAAACGGCTTATACGCTGACCGGGTATCTGGTTAATGATGAGCCAGATGCGGAAGACACGGACGAATGGGCGTTGATGCACGGATACCTGTCGATACAAGCGTGCAGCGTAGATATGACATACTATGGAGAGATGGGATAAATACTGGGTAGGGATAGTGTTAGGTCTGATAATGCCGGCAGTTGTCGGTTATTTCTATATAGACACTTTCGGACTATGGTCCACAATCGAGATGCTCGGATTAGCATTGAAACAGATGTGGTGCAAACTGCTGTTGGTGAGTGTTTTTCCGGACTTGGCTTTCATATTTGTATTCTATTCAGCCGACATGTGGAATGTGGCAAAGGGTCTTCTTATAGGTGCTTTCCCATATCTGCTTGGATCAATAGCATTTGCGCTATGAGATACTTTATCATAGCGGGTGAGGCATCCGGAGACTTGCATGCCTCCAACCTTATTCGCAGTCTTCGTGTTCGCGATGAGGAAGCCGTTTTTGAGGGCATGGGCGGTGATAAGATGCGTGAGGCAGGGTGCGAACTGGTGCAGGACTACAGGGAAATGGCTTTTATGGGAATAGTGGCAGTAGTGAAGAACCTGATGAAAGTGAGGCGGAATTTTCACATAGCCCGCGCAGCACTGACAAGAGAGCAACCCGATGTATTGATTCTGATTGATTATCCGAGTTTTAATCTGAGGATGGCAGAATGGAGCAAACGGCATCTGCCACGGACGAAAGTTGTCTATTACATTCCTCCAAAGGTATGGGCATGGAAGAGCCACAGGGTTCATAAGATAGCGAGATACACAGACAAAGTATTAGGTATATTTCCGTTTGAGCCGGCTTTTTACGCACGATACGGGTACGATTGTCTGTATGCGGGCAATCCTACGATGGACAGCATACAGAGAACGATGAAAGTTTCTGCCGGTGCGGCTGACAGACCCGTGATTGCGGTGCTTGCGGGGAGCAGGAAGAGCGAAATAAGTCATTGTTTGAAAGAGATGCTGGAGGCTGCGATGACTGTAAAAAAGAGTCACCAAGAGTACGATATAGTTGTTACTGCCGCCCCAGGGGTGGAAGATGCTTTTTATCATCGTTTGCTTGGCACTGAGGCAAGACTGACACGCAAGACATACGAGGTTCTGCGTCAAGCGTCTGTGGCAATAGTCAATTCGGGAACGGCGACATTGGAAACGGCGTTGTTCGGCTGTCCGGAGGTGGCTGTTTATCATATAGCAGCGAGCAAGTTTTTCGGCAAGAGGGTGGTGGACTTTTTCAAGCATTTTCTTTTCCACGACGGGTACTTTACATTGGTTAACATATTGTTAGGGAAAGAAGTGATACAAGAACTGGTGGCAGAACGATTTACAGCAAAGAACATCAGCGAAGAGGTGACGAGGCTGTTGGACGACAATGATTATCGCGAAGCACAAAAGGCAGAGTTGCGACGACTGCAAGAAATTTTAGGTAACGGATGCGCAGCAGACAGAGCTGCGGAAGAGATAATAAAAACATTATGAAGAAGACATTGACTATATTGACATTGGCTGTAGCAGGGTTGTTGGTCGTAAGTTACGTGTACAACAAGTCACACACATCAGCACAAACTGCAACACAGTCTGTTGAAAGACAGATGCCGGGGACGATACCGGTTGAGGCAAACATAGAGATACCGCGATGGGTAACAGAACAGGCAGAGCAATACATTGAGCATACGGGATATACAGTGAGCTATAACCCGAAAAGAAAGATACCTAACTGGGTGGCATATTGTTTAGAAAGTGCGGAGGTGGCAGGTACCTATTCCCGCACAGACAAGTTTGTTCCTGACCCTATGGTAAAAGGCGACAAGGTGGTGACGAAAGACTATTCGGGTTCCGGTTACGATCGCGGGCACATGGCTCCGGCAGCGGATATGCGCTGGTCAGAACAAGCAATGAGAGAATCGTTCTATATGACCAATATATGTCCGCAGAACCATAATAACAATGCCGGCGACTGGAAAGACCTGGAGGAGTTGGTACGAGACTTGTCAACGAAGTACGGAAACATCTATATCTGCTGCGGTCCGATAGTAACCGATGAGAATGAAACGATTGGCAAGGAAAGAAAGATAGTGGTTCCGCAAGCATTCTTCAAGGTTCTGCTGCGTCAAAAAAAGGATGGCGGGTGGACAGCAATAGGTTTTGTAATGCCCAATGCCGCCGGTAACCGTCCGCTGATGACTTATATGAAGACGATAGACGAGGTGGAGGAGATGACAGGGATAGATTTCTACCCTGCCCTGCCAGATGATACAGAAAACGCAGTGGAAGCCGACTATACGGTGAGTGACTGGACTTTATAAAACAATTTACTGAAGTTATTACTATGGCAACAGAAATTAAAACCTTAGGCGAATTCGGACTTATAAAGAGACTGACAAGCAATATGCCCATGCGTCAAAAGAGCACTGTCAAAGGAGTGGGCGATGATGCGGCAGTGATGGACTTTGGCGGCAAGCGCACACTCGTGACAACCGATTTGCTTCTTGAGGGCATACACTTCAATCTTGAGTATGTACCACTGAAACATTTAGGGTATAAAGCAGTGGTTGTCAATCTGTCGGACATCTATGCTATGAACGGAACTCCGACACAGATAGTGGTAGGTCTGGGTGTGTCGGCACGTTTTTCGGTAGAGGCGTTGGACGAGCTGTACAGCGGAATACGTTTGGCTTGCGATACATATGGAGTGGACTTGGCGGGAGGTGACACGTGTGCTTCACTTAACGGTCTGACAATTTCCGTCACATGTATCGGTGTGGCGGATAAGGACGAAGTGGTGTATCGCAACGGAGCGAAAAAGAACGACCTTATATGCGTTACGGGCAATTTGGGTACCGCCTATTTAGGATTGCAACTACTTGAGCGTGAGCGTCTTTCACTGAGCGGTCAAAAAGCAGGGGATGAAATAGAGGCATTCCGAGGCAGGGAGTACTTATTGTCACGCCAACTCAAACCAGAGGCAAGAAGAGACATAGTGGAGGCATTGAGAGAGGCGCGGATTCGTCCGACTGCAATGATGGACGTATCAGACGGTTTGTCATCGGAACTGCTGCATATATGCCACGACTCGGGTTGCGGTTGTGCTGTGTATGAGGACAAGTTGCCTATCAACTTTGAAGCAGCCGGCGTGGCAGAGGAGATGAACCTGAACATAGTGACTTGCGCTCTCAACGGCGGCGAAGATTACGAGTTGCTATTCACGTGCGATATCAACGATTATGAGAAACTTATTCCTATAGACGATGTATATATCATCGGTCACATAACAGAAAAATCTGACGGGTGTCTGCTGATTGGCAGGAACGGTGAGCAACTGCCGTTGAGGGCTCAAGGCTGGGAGGCGTTTAAGGAGTAAGGTTACAAACCGGTGACTGATACCGATTGAGGCCGAGAACGTATTTTTTCCGCATTATATGGACGAGCAAACGCGGACTAAGCACGCAGACACCTTCAGCGTAGCCCATCAGGTCGCGGATAAGTTCATTGTTGATGATGACACGAAGTTGGAAGACGGCACTGCCGTCTTCATTCAGATGCACAAGTTCCTGACTCTTGTGGACGGGTTTGGTCTGAATGTATGGAGCTTCCTCGGCAGATGCCCAAAAACGCACCAACTGCACAGGCTCATTATTCTTGGTAACTCCCACAATATCATCAAAATATGCTTCGGGGTTAAAACCCGGGTCGGGATGATATTTCTCTTCACTCATTTCGACAGAAATCATACGGTCTAATGCGAAGGAGATAAGCATCTTCGCCCGTGTGTGTCTTCCGAACAAGAACCAACGATTGCGGAACTCCTTTAATATATATGGAGAAAACATATAGGTACGCGGCTCGAAAGCGCGGAACGACTTGTAACTGATCTTCAGCACTTTCTTGTCCAGAATCGCCTGATGGATGGTAGGAATAAAATGCAGACCCGCCAAACGGTCGTTGCGCTCGAAGTAGATTACAGGTTTTTGTTGCGTACGCAAACCCGCCACGTGGTCTTCCAAACGGCTGACGATATCTTCCATACCTTCCATAGTAGAGAAACCAGTCATCTGCCTTAGCAGGCTGACAGCTTCGCTGAGCTGGCGCACATCATCTTTATTGATTGGTGCTTTGGTGATGGAATAGTCGGGGTCTTCGTAGGTGTAATACTTGCGTTCGACCACAATAATCGGCGCAGAGTAACCGGCATCGCTACGCATAAACTGAAGATCCATCTGAATGGTCCGGCGACTTGCCATTCCGATACCGCTCATCCCGTATTCGTACAATGCTTGCTCGCAAGCTTTCATTAAATCTTGCAGCGTCCATTTGCGTCTCCTGTTACGCAGACAATTGTCAATGGTTTTGTACCTCAAAAGGCTGTTTTTTGAACTTGACATAGCATTTTTTTGAAAAAAATCGTGCAAAGATAGTATTTTTTTTTGAACTGCGCAATGTTTTTGCGCACTAAGGCTATACTTTTGCAGCGTTTTTTGAAAAAACAAAGAATTGGAGCATGACCAAGAGGTCTAAGGTGCTGGTCTCCAAAACCGGTTTTCGTGGGTTCGAAGCCTACTGCTCCTGCAATAAAATGACCTTTGAAATAGCAGGCTGCCGTAGCGGAGAGTTACTTCGGTATGCGAGAACCAACTCACCGGATTGCTTATTCGGTTTATGTTCTCTTCGCGCATATTGCGCCTGCTTTCATTAGAGCATTAGTTCAATGGATAGAATAAGACACTACGGATGTCTAGATCAGGGTTCGATCCCCTGGTGCTCTACAAAAAGTAACACAGCGGCTTGGTGTAATTGGAAACATCTAGTAATCATAATCGTAAGTTTCAGTTCGAGTCTGAATCCGAAAACAGGAGAAGTGTGAATGCGAGGCACAGCGAAATT
>JAIKXR010000022.1 GCA_024683975.1 Paludibacteraceae bacterium | reverse complement strand
AAGGCAAGAAGACCCTAACGCTCACCGTGAACCGCATGTTGACAGGTTCGACCGTTCCCGAATGGGACACGATGCTCTACTTCAAGGACACGTCTTCTCCGCAGGAATATGATCAGGCGATATTCCGTCTGCAGAACCAGTTTGTGCCGGAGATGAAGACGCTTCTCCCTGACGGCCGTGAAGACGTGATCAAGTTCAACAAGAAGCCCCAGACGATTCTTGTAGATTTCGACCCGGCGCGACTGTTCAAGATGCAGGAAAAGAAGTCTTGGTTGCACAACGTCTATGAAGGTCGTACTGGCAACACGAAGTTGAAGGCGAGCATTTCAGAAGAACTCGTTTTTTCCCCGATAGTGTGCATGACCGCCGGGAAGATTCGTCGTGTCGAGGCGGAAGATGTGATGAAGGCCGTCTCGAACTATTCGCGTACCCGTAGTGTCTCGGACGAGGCTTCGACGGTCTCCGTGGATGTCGCGGCGGCGGCGAAATCCAAGGAACTCCTTGCCGCCATCATGAAGGAGAGTCCCCTTGGCAGCAAGGGTGGCCTTACACACGATCCGTACAAGGGCGAAGGCGAGGACTTGGAGGAAACGGCTGAAATTCTCAAGAAACTGAATGACAAGGGCCAGTCTGGAAACTTGTCCACGCCGACTGCCGCCGAGGAGAAGGTTCAGGCGAAAATCGCGGACTTGGAGCGCGCATATCATGCACGGCTTCTCTTCTTCGCATTCCTTACGAAAAGCAAAGTCTGTTCGGTCGAGGACATCATTGCCTGTATGGACAAGGACGACAATGCCCGAATAGCAACGAACCTAGAGATTTCAAAAACTGTCCTTAAGGCCATTCAGAAGCATTTCAACAGGTTCGTCCTCTCTGATTGGGACAACAAAATCTACAACATGAACACGCTCTCGCGCGATGATTCGCTCAAGCCGCTGGAGCGCGCGCAGACGGCCATTCGAAAGTTCGACCGCCTTGGCGTTTCTGAAATCATGACACCGGAGAAGATTGCGGACGACATGGTCGCGCTCTTCCCCGCTGCCGAGTTGAAGCGCATTGCGAAAAGCGGCGAGAAGATTCTCGACATCGCCAGCAAAGCGGGGGAGTTCGCGATTGCGCTCTACAAGCGCTACAAGAAGATCGACCCGAATATCGACGTCAGCAACCTGATCCTTTCGATCCCAACCTCTTCTCACGCATACGAGTTCACGCGCAACGTCTATGCGGCACTTGGCCTGAACCTTGACAACATCGCCGAGAACTTCACCTCTTATGAATTATTCAAGGTTAAGACCGCAACTGGCGAAATCGACTACGGACGAATCAAACTTCTTCTTACTCAGAATAAACCTTTTAGGAAAATCACCATGAACGACAAAGTGTCTACCAGAGGCATGCACATAACCATAGCCGATGTTGTTGGTAATCCGCCGTATCAAGAAATGAACGGTTCTGGCGGAACAAATGATGCGCCAATTTACCAGTATTTTTCCAAGGTGGCAAACGAAACCTCTAATCAGTATTCATCGCTTGTCATTAAAGCCGCTTGGACTTCGACTGGTCGCGAAAGCCTGATCGGCCCATTCCGACATGATATGATTTCATGCATGGCATTAAGAAACATGACTAATTACATACAGGCAGACAATGTTTTCCCAGGAACAGAAATCAAGGGGGGAATTTGTTATTTCTTTAGAGACAAGGGCTATCATGGAGAGTGTAATTATTCTCTTGTACAAGATGGTGCTGTGGCCGATGCACGACGGAGAAATCTCTCAGAGTTTGACATCATAGTAAGAGATCCACGCATTGCTGAGATAGTCAAAAAGGTACTTGTGAAAGCGGAATCCGAAGGGCGTGGTTATGTCTCATCCATTATTTCCGCCGATACACCGTTTGGCATCCCAACAAATCCGGCGGATAGCAAAAAATCCCCGATTGAAGTAAGTAGTGTGAAAACAAAAGATTTTGACACCGCTCTTTTCTACTTAAGTAAGAAACATAGATGTGTCGCATATGTAAAAAGCAAGAGTGTTTCTAAAAACCAAGACGATATAAAGTTTGACAAGGTTTTTATTCCTGGTGCGTATGGTGCAGGGGAAGGATTTCCACATCAGATTCTTGGGATGCCTGAGGTCGCGCCCAAGATGTCTGTTTGTTCTCAGACTTACCTGTACGCGAAATTTGATTCACATAAAGAGGCGGTGAATTTTGCAACGTACCTAAAGACACGGTTTTTCCGTATTTTGGTTAGTGCGATAAAGATTACGCAACACGCCCAGGATCGCGTTTATCGTTTTGTCCCGATGCAGGATTTCTCTGAGCCGTGGACGGATGAAAAGCTGTACGCGAAATACGGCATTACCAAGTCCGAGCAGAAATTCATCGAATCCCTCATCAAGCCGATGGAGTGAGAACTTTTCAAGTGAGGTGGCATATGAATATTCTTGATGCAGTTTACGAGGTTCTTAAGGTCACGAAGAAACCAATGAAGGCTTCTGAGTTACTGGCGGAGATAACATCCCGTGGCTTGTGGCAAACTAATGGTGAGACACCCAAAGACTCTGTTGGCGCCTCTCTCTATGAGGATATAAAGAAGAAGGGCACAAAGTCTAGATTCGTTAAGGTTGGTCATGGATATTTTACTTTGGCAATAACTGGTCGGCGTGGTAGGAGAACATCTAATGAGGGGTATGTTTATATTCTAAAGCATCCGTGTTTCTTGCCTAATATTGTTAAGATTGGCAAGACACAAGGTGCAGTTGAAGATCGGGCAAAACAACTGTTTACCACTGCACTTCCACGAGAATTTGAAATATATGCAACGCTTAAAACGTCAAAGTTTACCGAGACAGAGGAATTGATACACGAGTTTTTTAAAGATAAACGCATAAGCCCCAAACGTGAGTTTTTTAGCATTAGCCCCGAAGAAGCACTTGAGGTTTTCTATAAGGTGAAGCGACTCTTGTCCGATGGTGAAATCACAGAGGACTTCAAGAAAAGAAAACCCTTTGAGGACGAGGAGCCGACAAAGAAAGACGATAAGGCGATGTCGTCGCGGCAAAAAGTATTTCTTTCATTTTGGACTGAGTTTTACAAGTATGCAAGAAAGAATTCCGTATTTACGACAGAATTCTCATTGCGTAAGCCTGGGAAGTACTGTTACTATGATTTAGCGATTAAGCATACATCTTATCATGTTTTCTTGCGTATCACTTCCAAGAAAGGAACAATCCTGTCCGGCATTTATGTTAGCAAGAATAAGCCTGTCTATGAAAAGTTTCTGGCACAGCGTGAAGCAATAGAGCGCTTTTTAAAGTCCAAGGTTGATTGGTCTTGGGCGACACAAGATGGTGCGTTCGCACTTGTTAAGGAGTTTGACATCAACGGTTCACAGAAACTGTGGAGGGAGGCTTTCAAATGGCTATGTGAGAAGGCTGTTTTGTTTAAGCGCGTTGATGAGAAGTTTGGTGGCCAGTGATTTGTTGTTTTGATTTGAATGGGGATACTGCTACAGAGGTCTATTGTGAAAGACATATATAAATCATTCATGTCATACTTAATGGCTCACAAGGATGACCCATTAAGTCGTGATGTTGTGTTTAATGTCCCATATCAATTATTGAGATGTGAAAACAGAGTTTCTATATTGCGGGAAAAGGGGGCGTTCTTTAGTGGTGATAAACTAGTCGATTTCCTTTTTACGGATGTGCCTATAGTTAAGACTGCGATTTATGATCCCGCTGCGGGGTGCGGTGATTTACTTTTACGATATTTGGACAAATTAGAACTCGCCTCCTCATTTAGCGAGTCTATGCAAGAATGGGAATGTATTGTGTATGCTGCAGAAAAGGAGCCGTCATTTGTAAAATTGATGAAGTTGCGTTTGTGGCTGCTCTTGTACCTAAAGTATCATGAAAGAACTAAACTGGGTCAGTTAGTTATTCCTGACCTTAGAGAACGATTTGCCGGTGTGGTTTGTCGTGATGCTTTTAAGTATCTTCCAGAGACCATGCCAAACATCGTGATTATGAATCCACCTTTTCAACAGGTTGACTCGAATGGTGTTTATTCGTGGGGTACGGGGAAAGTTTCATATGCTGCAATTTTTCTGTACGAAATGTATAAGCGATTTCCGAAGTCTCGAATTCTAGCAATTTTACCAGATGTTTTGCGCTCTGGTAGTCGCTATGAAAAGTTGCGTACAACTGTTGCCTCAGACCTGAAAAGTGTGGTTCGTGTTTATGGTAGGTTTGATAAGAAGACAGATATTGATGTGTTTGTATTGGATCATAGGCCAGATATGCGCAAACGTGTTTTAAGGAATGCAGGGAGAAAACAAGGTCGGATGATTTGCGATGATTTTGCTGTTCATGTTGGTGCGGTTGTCCCTCATCGTGATGCGCTTAAGGGAAGAAGTTGTTTTTTCTTGACGGCAGACAATGTGCCTCCAGGTTCGAATATTGTTAGAGTGAAAGAGAAAATAAAATCTGTTCACAAATCGGTCAAGGGGCCTTTTGTCGTTCTTAGACGCACATCAAGCCCTTCTGATAAAATCAGATGCGTATCTTCAATTGTGAGTTCCAGTCATGACTTCCATTTGGATAATCATCTGATATATCTTAAGCCAAGGGAACATAAGTCGGAACTGAAACTTTGTCAGGAGGTTTGTAATTTCTTTTCATCGCAAGAATGTTCGGCTATTGTTAGTCGTCTAATTCGATGTCGTCATTTAACAGTTCGTATCATTCGTAACCTAACCTACAAAGGAGGTAAGTAAAATGCCAAGCATACAAAATCAAGTGTCGCGCAGACCTTCTACGCAAGACGTATCGTGGTTTCTGGATTTAGCGTCAACGGGACAGTTGGATCTAAATCCATCGTATCAGCGTAGAAGTGTTTGGAACTCAAAAGATAGGAAATATTTCTTAGATACAATCTTTCGAGGTTTCCCATGTCCTCCGATTTACTTGCATAAAACAATTAGAGATGGGCGGTCGGTTTATGCTGTTGTAGATGGTAAGCAGCGACTGGAAACAGTCCTTATGTTTCGAGACAATAGAATTGCGTTACCAAATGCTTTTGGAGATGCTAGATTGGACGGCAAGAAGTGGAAACAGATAAAGGATGAGAATGATGCGGTTGCCACATTTCTAAATTATGTTTTCCCCGTTGAATTTGTTGAGCTGCCGTTCAATGATACAGCGTATGTGAATGATGTATTTGATCGTCTAAATCGCAATTCAAAAATATTAAACCCACAAGAGTTGAGACATGCAAAATACTCGGGATGGTTTATTAATCTTGTAGAAGACGAAGTCTATGATAAGTTCTGGCAAGATACGAAAGTCCGTACAAAGGCTCGTTCAAGAAGAATGTTAGATGTTCAATTTGTTTCTGAGTTGTTGTTGGTTATTGTCACCAAGTCGATATGCGGTTTCTCGCAAGAGATGTTAGATGGTTTGTATGCCACATACGATGACGTAGATGACTTTGATGCAGATAACGAATGGCGTTATGTTCCGTTAATAGAGGAAGACTTCCGCTCAGAAATTGATGTTGTAAAAAATAAAATAAGCGAGGTTCTCAACACGAATTCAATAGTTGAGAAGTTCCTGACGGATACAAAACATTTGTATTCTTTGTGGGCATATTTAGTTCTTAGTGCAAACACTTCTAACATTGCTCCATTTAATAACGAAAAATATATCTCATTTATAGAGAAGTATCGAGAAGTTGAAGCGTCGCCTAATCCGTTGGAGAGAGATTCATGGGATCCAATCGTGTATGGGTACTATGATGCAAGTCGCGGCGCTACGACCGAGGAACCTCAACGTAAGAAGCGGCAAGAAATGTTGGAGCAAATCATGGGACAAGCCTGATGAAAATTCCTCACTCAATTGTAGCCCAATACGAAACTCTCGTAGATAGGTATGCGCTTTTACAATCTCATGTGAAAGAAGTTATAGAGCGAGATGTTAAGAATGAACGGTGGTTGTATTTGTATCGGTTGAAGTCTCCTGAGAGTTTCTATGTCAAAGCACAGACGCGCCGTTGGACCGCTGTTAAAGAGGACATCTTTGCCTGTACCATAGTGGTGGAGAATGCATCACAAATTCAAGAAGTGGTCAATTTGTTGAAAGGTTTCTTTATTGTCAAATATCAACGTCCAAAAGAACCTGGAATGACTCTAAAACGGCCAGAGTCATTTGTGTTTGATGATTTGAGGTTGTATTTGACATTAAAAGATCGCGACAGTGTTCCCGAAATAGCAGATTTAATTTTTGAATGTCAGGTGAAAACATTCTTGCAGCATGCTTGGAGTATTGCCACGCATGACTTGATATATAAACCTAAGGAATTACTTGCTTGGGCTAATGCTAGGGTGGCATATCAAGTTAAGGCAATGTTAGAACATGCGGAGGTCGCAATCTCAGAAGTTGATTCCATATCGGGATCTATGCTTCTGTCTTTAACAAATGAAGAATACAAGTCTAGAGCTAAAATTTTTAGTGATCTACAAGATTGTAAAGTTGACTTGGGTGAAAACACTAATCGAGTTTTAGATAATATAATTACGTTGATTAAAGATTGGGGGTATGAGTGGGATCAAGTATGGGATTGGGTGAAGGAGGATACTAAAAAGGGAGACGGCTACGGGTTAGGGCAGTTGCGATTTTCTGCCTATGAAATTATAATCGACTCAATAATTCAGCATGACAAAGATTCAATATCAAAATATAAAGAATATCTAACAAAGCATCCGCAAAAAAGGATTCTTATTCCTGATGAACTAATGGCATCGCATCCTGAATTAGAAGCAATAGGTCATAATGTTTGCTGATATCTTAGTAAGTATTTTCGTAGTGAATATGCAAATCAACAACACATACAAACGCATGGAGGAAGGTATTTTTCAGATACCTGTTAGAATTGTTGTTAAGGTAAAAGACTGTGGCCACGGACAGCAACCACTTTGTGAATAGATTTCAAAACTAGAGCCGCCAATCTGTGAACGGAGTGAAAATGAGACTTTGTAAAACTAAGACAGAAGCCGAGAAGTCGATCCCCGAAATGGTGGATGAGGAGACACGCGAGGAAATGCGTTTGATGTACAAGGGCGGCAAACTGACCGCGTATGGTCGGCGCATGTCGAAGTTTTTGGGGCGCGCGTTGCCTGACGAGAAGGTGGATGAGTGGGGAGGGGATCTGTCGCGCAAGGAGCGGGCTGAGATAAAGAGGCGGGCGGCGGAGAAGAAGGCAGAGGAGGAAAAGAAGAAGGCCGAGGCGCGAGCCCGCGCGGCTTACAGGCGGCGGCAGAGGAAGTTCGGGCAGCTGGGGGTCAGACCCCAGTGGTGGAGTAGGAGTGGTGGAGTAGGCGCAAATATGCTATAATACCCGACATGAGAGCCCTGCGCAATTTCAAGTCCAATCGCTGTTATCACCTGATCAGCAGGATTGCGAACCGTGCGTTCTTCCTGACTGA
>JAIKXR010000182.1 GCA_024683975.1 Paludibacteraceae bacterium | reverse complement strand
AATGGGTAGCAGTAGATGACCTCGTCGCGGTTGTCCACAGCGGGGTCGTTGGCTATCATCGCCTCCACATCCGTATAGAGCAGACGCTCTATTTCAGGCATCTCGGCGAGAAAAGCGTCCGCTTTCTCCACGGGTATCTGGTCGCACAGCACCAGCCGCAACTGCTGTTTGCGGACATTCAGATAGTTCTCCAACAGATGCTCTTCCGTAGGGCAGGGTTCAAAGTAGCCAGGGAAAAAGATGTTTTTCGACAGCAGCGCAATCTGCTTGATGGCTTGTATGTCAGGACATTTCATCGTTGTATCTCGTTCGTCAATCTTGCTGATGCCGATACCTCGCCCGTCCCGGTCACTATCTGCCATTGGCAAGAGTTATCAGTATCTATGAACTTAACCATATATGTATCACCCTCCTTAATCTCTTTCGAGTAACTAATAGTAAGCCTCATAGCCCTTCCCTTCTCCAAGAAAGAAGGACGATACACGTTCATCATGTTCTCCAAGTACTTGCATGAGTTGCAGTGACCGTTGTAGTCCACATCCGAGTATTTGACCTTGCTCGTATAAACAGCCTCCACCTCCTTCATCGGAAGCATTCTTGGAACACGTGTCATATTCAGTTCCTCGCCGTCCACGCAGTCCTTAAATATCGGTAAGTCGAACGCGTTAACCACCTGCCTCGTCTGCAAATCCAACACCGCCCAAACACTTGCCGCCTGACCTATCAATTCTCCGGAAGTATCTTTGCCCATGTATATGCGGTAGTTACGTGTAGAAAGCATGTGCGCGTTGCGCTCTATCCACGTCTCCACTGTCAGAGAATCTCCGTGAACAGGTATCTTCTGCATCTCTATATCCATTCGGGATATAATCCACGTGTAACCGTAAGGCAGCAGTTGTTTTACTCCAAATCCCAACTCGTTGGCAACCTTACTTGCTACGTTCAGCAGCGTGTTCTCCATATTGTACAGCCGCCAATGCCTGCTCGCATCGGTTTCCAGATACGGCACCTCGATCTTATAGGTGTATTTCATTTTTTATCTTGTCAGCAGCAGGTATTGCCAAGCAGGCAGCGTAAACGTCGTTGTCGGCACCGTTACTGTTATTGCCGAACCGTTGATGTCCGTCCATTCGCCGCACATCTTCTCGCAAGGCATCGTTATTTCAAACGTATGCTCCTCGTCAGACATGTTCATCAGTGCCATCACCTCATTCTTTTTGCAATCGTCTTTCTTGCAGCATTCTTTCCTGCTTTCACATTTCTCTTTTCCACACTCTTTCTTGCCTGCAAACGTGCGGATTGCTGCGAAAATCTTGTCGTTGTCGCTTTCGAGACGTATCATCGGAGCACCCATCTCGTTGCTCCAAAGGGCGCAATTGGCTTTACGGAAGGCGTTGAGACGCTGGTACATACCGTATTCGGGAGCGTTCTCCTCGCGGTCAATCACGTCCTTTTCGAAGAACTGGAGGCGGTGGTGGTTGCCCGATAACTGGCCGGTGTAAATCATAGGCATACCGGGGACAAAATACGTGAACGCCGCCATCATATACGCGGCATCGCCCATACGCTCGAACTCCGTGCCGTTCCACGAGTTCTCGTCGTGGTTGCTCGTGAAGTTCATACGTATAGCCTCGCAGCGCAGGGTGGTATCCGTCTTCTGGAAGTACTGCCACAGGTCGTCCACAGTCTTCTTGCCTTGCGCCACTTCGTTCATCAGGTGGTGCAGTTCCCAGCCGTAGTACATATCGAACGCCTGCTCGGTCAGTTCCTGCGCCTTGCCTTCATCCTCGGCGAGCGTGAACATGTCGGGGTGGGTCTTGCGCAAGTCCGCCATCGCCCAGTTCCAGAAGTCTGTCGGCACTTCGCCTGCCACGTCGCAACGGAAACCGTCAATGCCGATGGTGTCCATCCACCAGTGCATAGCCTGCAGCATAGCGGCGCGCATATCCTGGTTGTCGTAGTTCAGTTTGCTGATGTCGGTCCAGTCGTACTGCACCATCAGGTTGCCGAGGCTGTCGCGATAGTGCCAACCCTCGTTTTTGGTCCACTCGCTGTCGGGGGCGGTATGGTTGGCCACCCAGTCCAGAATGACCTTGAAACCGAGGTCATGGGCGGCTTTCAGGAAATGCTCAAAGTCGGCACGGGTGCCGAACTCGGGATTGATTTCGCAGTAATCGATTATTGAATAGTAACTGCCTAACGTCCCCTTTCTGGTCAGTTTGCCTATCGGCTGACACGGCATAACCCAGATTATGTCAATGCCGTTCTCTCTCAACTCGGGCAACAATGCCTCTGCTGCCGCAAATGTACCTTCATCAGTCAGCTGACGTGTGTTCAGTTCGTAGATGGTGGCATTGTATGCGTATGCAGGATGACGCCCATCTGCCAAACAGCAACTCTTATTCTCCTCTTTCTTCGTGCAACCAGTGGCTATCATCACCACTGCACATAATGCTAATAAAATCTTTTTCATATCATTAAATATATTATTATTTCACTTTTCGCTTTCAGTTATCAACAACCGGTATAGTAAATGTCTGTATTGTGTATGACAAGTTCTTTCTGTTAACGCTCACTCTCACTGTCTGCCCCATATAAGTCCTGTCGTATGTAAACACGTCCTTGTCGCATCTTACGGGCAGAAAATCTCCGTATTGCAGTGCAATCATAGTCCGGCGAAGATGTATCAATTCCCTTACTCTCTTTTTCATATCTTTTTCAGCCTCATTGAGTTCCTCGTCAAAACGCATCATTTTGCGGTTATCCGGATCGCCTCCGCCTACTTCGCCATACTCATCACCCTGATAGATGCACGGCACCCCTGGCAACGTCAGGTTCAGCACCTCTTGCAGTAATGCGCGACGATAAGCCACTTGGGAGTTGCCTATGCCCACTGTTCGCGTCCAACCTTCCTCCTTGCCGTTGTCCCAACTGTGTATATCTTCGCCGGCAAGTGAAGCAAAACGCACCTGATCGTGGTTGCCGGAAATGTTGCCCATCGTGTGGTGGCTGCCGTACGCCGCTGCCGACTCAGTTACCACTTTTGCTATATTCTCCATTGAGCCACCATTGCATAATACGTCTATCAGTGTGAAATATACATTGAAATCAAACTGTGCATTCAGCATCCCCGTCTTAACATAACTGCCTATCAATGCAGGACTTCCGTATGTCTCACCTATCATCCATAGCGGTCTGTCGGGATATTCCGTCACCATCTTATGCGTCAATAATCTCCAGTAGCCCTCCGGTATATGCTTGCACGCGTCGTGACGGAAACCATCCAAGTCAAAACGTTGCAGCCAGTACATAACCGTGTCAGTCATATTCTCGCATATCTCCTGGCGTTCCAAATCCAAAGTCGGTATATGCGTGTCAAACCACGTTGTCAGCCTCTCTTCGTCCCAAAGTTCAAAGTTCCTCCTCCCGTCCGGCAGTATGCTGTCTGTATGCCAATCGGGATGTTGCTGATATGTAGGCGATTGTATATGCAGATGGTTGGCTACATAGTCCAAAATAACGTTTATCTTATGCTCGTGTGCCGTTGTTAACAAAGTGTCCAATTCTGCGTCTGTACCAAACCGCTTATCAACTTGCGTCAGTACTGTCGGCCAGTAGCCGTGATAGGCCGAGAACTTAGTGTATTTCTTGCTCTGGTCGTACTTATTGCCATGTGCAAAAGGATACTTACCCCATGCGTCCCAGGGATTCTGGGAGATGGGTGAAACCCACAACGTATTGACACCCAGCGAATCGAAGAATCCGGCTCTTATCTGCTTCGTTATACCTGCTAAATCTCCACCTTGATAATCCACTATATCAAGCACTTCCTCCGAATTTATCTTCCAGTCATTGTCCCTGTTGCCGTTACTGAAACGATCCACCAGAATGGAGTAGAGTACTTGTGTCTGCGGGTCGTGCCGGTTTAATTCCTTTGCGTTAATCACAGGCACACCGTCCCGTAACGGAACAAGCAAGTCGTTGTATAAGTGTGTGGCTGACTGTGCATAAACCCTCAACCACGAACGTCCCTTGGGCATCGTGAATGGCAACGTCAGGGTATAAACCATTCGGTCATTGTCGTACTCAATGCGCGATGAGTCCAAACGCTCATTGCCCACTAATGCACACATCTTCAAAAACTCACTGTGACGTTTGCCGTCCTTGAACAGCGCAAACTCCACTTTGTTGCGTTGTGGACAACCAATCGTCGCCAACCCGAACTTGAAAGGCTTATCAGGCAGCACAACTATGTCGCAACCGTTCAAGTTAATCGCTTGCAGACGGTTGTCCAAACGCAATGTTACCACGCTGTCTTCCAACCACGGCAGATAGTCCGTCCTGTGTATTTCCACCGTTTCGCCCGTCCTGTGTATAGGCATAATCGGCGTTTGTGGCACAGTCGGCTCTACCGTTCGGGTGCAACCCGTCATAACAAAACTTAATAAACTGATAATTCCGAATAGAACGAATTTAGAATGTTTATACTTCATACATTTGGAGTATTTTGACTTAAAAGCGCGCAAAGATAAGGTTTATTTATATTTGTGCCAAATATTTTTTCTTGCAAATTGTTGAAAACCACATTCCGGTTATTCACTTCTGTATTCCTATACAAAAAGCCGCCTGCTACATATTCCTTATATTGTAGCAGGCGGCTTTAACACTTAGCTTATTCTTTACTATCCGGGTCTGTTTCTTCCTTATGGATTATCTCGTTGCCATAAGTGTCCGTGAAGCGCATCTCGAGCATACCAAGGCTCTGGTTCTCTCTTATCTTCACGCCGTATCGCCATTCCCAACGATGGCGAAGTGTCCGTATAAGACCTTTGTTTATATACGCAAACACATATGGGTGCAACTCCAGTCTCAACCCTTTACCATAGTGACTGACCATGTGTTCAATCTCGTTCTCCACCGTGTCTGTGAAGAGCAGGGTAGGTTGCACCTTGCCTTTGCCTTGACACATCGGACACACCTCAGTTACGTCCATTTCAACTGCCGGTCTGACCCTCTGGCGGGTAATCTGCATCAGACCGAACTTGCTCAGCGGCAATATGTTGTGGCGGGCACGATCGCTGTTCATCAGTTTCCGCACGTGTTCATACAACTTCTGCTGATTCTCCTTCGAGTCCATGTCGATAAAATCGACTATGATAATGCCGCCTATATCGCGCAGTCGCAACTGATGTGCTATCTCGTACGCCGCCAAAAGGTTGAATTGGAAAGCGTTCTCCTCTTGGTCTTCATACAGTTTCTTTGAACCGGAATTGACATCTATGGAGAACAACGCCTCCGTCTTGTCCATCGTCAAGTATCCGCCGTTCCCGAATCCCACTATTCGACCCAGACCTGTCTTAATCTGACGTGTTATGTCGTAGTGGTCAAAGATGGGTTGCTCCTTGTTGTAGAACTTGACTATGCTGGCACTTTCAGGAGCTATCATTCGGACGTATTGTAGAACCTCATTATACACTTGCCTGTCATTCACCTGTATTGTTGCAAAATCAGGTGTGAAAACATCGCGGATGATACCTGTCGTTCTCCCTAATTCTTCGCTTACTAGCCTCACTTCTGCATCTTTGTTCAGTTTTTGTGCAGTTGTTTGTTCGGGGTGCTGAAGAACGTGAACTGTATCCTCCCAGCGTTGAAGCAGAATCTTGAGTTCGTTGTCCAGTTCGGCTGAACGCTTGCCTTCTGCCACAGTGCGAATGATAACGCCGTAATTCGTTGGCAGTATGGTGCGCACTAATTGCACTAATCGCTTGCGTTCGCTCTCTTTGCGGATCTTTTGGCTCACCATAACCTTGTCAGCAAAGGGTATGAGAACAATGTTTCTGCCAGCCATGCTTATCTCGGCTGTCACGCGAGGTCCTTTGGTGTTGATAGGCTCCTTGGTTACTTGCACTAATAGCATATCGCCCACTTGCAGGTAATCGCCTATCGTACCTTCTTTGCCAGGTTTTTTCCCTTTTTCAGCCTCTTCCATCATCGGTTGATGCTTGCGGTTGGACATGGCACGCGTCACATAGTTGCGCATGGTCAGAAACGAGTCTCCTAAATCCGGATAGTGAAGAAAAGCTTCTTTCTCGTAGCCCACATCCACAAACGCCGCATTCAACGCCGGCATCACTTTCTTCACTCTGCCGTAGTAGATATTTCCTACTGCATAGTTATCTTCATCCCTCTTTTCGCGGCTGATCTCTTGCAAACGACCATCTTCAGTGAATGCTATGGCTATCTCTGTGGGCTGTACGTCCACAATCAATTCGCTTTTCATTCTTCTTCAGTATTTCAAAATTTTCAGGGTACTCCACCGAGTCTCCCTATTTAACTTGTCAGGGCATCCTTAAAAAACACACATTAAGAATAGCCCTTTGTAAAAAAGAAACTTTGCGGAGCGTTCACATGCGCTCATGTCAACACTGCCACAAAGTTCGTTACTGTTTGGCATCCCAGCTACAAGTAGCTACTCCGACATACGAAGGCTTACTTGTGCTTATGACGATTCTTACGCAAACGTTTTTTACGTTTATGCGTTGCCATCTTATGTCTCTTGTGTTTTTTACCGTTAGGCATAGTTTTTCAATGTGTTAAATTGTTCGTTTTTCGTTCGCAACTTATCTTTTGTTGCTTGTTATTTTTTCATTGCGCCCGAAAACTCCTTCGATGCCTTGAATGCAGGAATATTGTGTTCAGGAACAATAATTGACTCTTTCTTCGTAATGTTACGGGCAACTTTCTGCTTGCGTACTTTGGTAATGAAACTTCCGAAACCACGGAGATAAACGTTTTCACCGTTGATTACGTTTTTCTTCACTTCTTCCATTGCGCTTTCCACAATGTTCATAATCGTCACGCGGTCATATCCCGTGCGGATAGCGATAGCGTTAACTAATTCAGCTTTTGTCATAATTTTTTGATTTTTATAGTTTTAATTTTTCTTTTGTTTTCCGCAAAAACGGCGCAAAAGTACTGCCTATTTTTTTGTTACACAAACATTTCTGCATTTTTTTTGAAAAAATGACTTTTTATCGGTTTCCTTGCCTGTTTTTACTACTCTCGGATTCTTGGTTTTTTAGCCATCTGTCCAACCATCCGAAGAAAGTCCTTTGCCACAATATGCCGTTCTGTGGCTTCAGCACCCAGTGGTTTTCGTCAGGATAGATGAGCAACTCTGCCGGTATGCCGCGCATCTTGGCTGCATCAAAAGCCGCCATTCCCTGATTGGCCAAAATCCTGTAATCACGCTCACTGTGTATGCACAAAATAGGCGTGTCCCATTTATCAACAAACCTGTGTGGTGAATTTTCAAATGTCCGTTGGGCAACTGCATTGTCTTTCTCCCAATATGCTCCGCCCATATCCCAGTTTGCAAACCATTTCTCCTCTGTCTCAAGATATTGCATTTCCATATTGAATATACCGTCGTGAGCGATAAATGCCTTGAAACGTTTGTTGTGGTGACCGGCTATCCAATACACGCTGAAGCCGCCGAATGACGCGCCTACACAACCTAATCTGTCTCGGTCGATGTATGGCAGTGAATCGCAAGCCTCATCAATGGCTGTGAAGTAGTCTTTCATACACTGGCCTCCGTAATCGCCGCTGATCTCTTCATTCCATTCCTTGCCGAATCCCGGCAGACCTCTGCGGTTAGGTGCCACTATCACATAGTCGTTGGCTGACATCATCATGAAGTTCCACCTGTAACTCCAGAACTGACTGACAGGACTTTGCGGGCCGCCCTCGCAATAGAGTAAAGCGGGGTACTTTTTCGTTTCGTCAAAATCAGGTGGAAGGATAATCCATGTCAGCATCTCTTTGCCGTCCGTTGTCTTTTGCCAACGTGGCACAACCGTTCCCATTGTTATTTGGTCGTAGATATTCTGGTTTTCGTACGTCAGTTGTTCTGTTTTCTTTTCTCCCGTAACATCCACATGTACCTTGTATATCTCGTTCGCCTCGCACATCGAGTGACGTAGGCAGTATGTCATGGTCTCTTCCGGTGCCATCTCTGCGTATGTCTTCACGGGTACAAAGTCGTATTGGCCTTCAGTCAGACATTCCACGTTGCCTTCCATGTCAAGTCTGTACAGCATCTCGGTTCCATGCCATACTGCCGATAGTATAATGTGTTCATTGTCATGCCAGTAGAAGTCGCTGATTGCAGTTCCCATCTTTTCGCTTAAGAATGTTTTTTGACCTGTATTCAGGTCATATACCATCAGGTGTGTCTCATCGCTCTCATAGCCGTCACGTTCCATACTCAGCCACGCAATCTTTTCGCCGTCAGGCGAATAAGCGGGATTCAGGTCATATCCGCCATTGCCTTCCGTCATATTTGTCTCCTCGCCGGTCTCTATATTGTGTAGGTATATATCCGAGTTGGTTGAAACGGCATACTCCATACCGGTCTTTTTCCTGCAAGTATAGGCAATCTGTTTGCCGTCCGGTGACCAGCTCCATTGTTCAACGCCGCCAAATGGTCTCATAGGACTTTCGTAGGCAGTGCCTTCAAGTATGTTAGTTGCGTTGCTAATCTCCAAACTCATTATCAGTTCGCCTTTGTTGTATTTTGTCTTCATCTCAGCGAGGAATGGTTGAGGCGATGTCTCTACCCATTCGTCCCAATGCTTGTACATCAAATCATCTATCACTCTTCCGCTTGCCAATGGCAGATCAGGGTATTTGTCCGCTGTCGTTTTTACTGTCTTGACTGCGCTGTTCAGCAGTATTTTGTCGCGATACGGGGATAGCAGAAAACCTTCTATCTCTTTGTCATAACCGCTTGCAGCCAAGTCTTGACCGTTCTGCCTGATGTAGAGTTTGCCGTCTCTCAAGTATGCCAGTGTCCCGCTGTTGCCCCACCATGCCGGTGAGTTTCCTACAAACTCGTCCATTGTCTTTAGTCTGCCGTTCTCTTCAGCAGCTATTCTGACCCAAGTGGTTGACCTGTTCTCGCTCACGCTGTAGTAACTTACGGTATAGGCAATCCATCCCGTCTCTATATCCACTTCAACTTCGCCTATCCTGCCCATCGCCCATAACGCCTCCGCAGTCAGACGCCCGCCGTCAATCGTTATCTGTGGCTTGGTAATAGGTTGTTTGACCTCGCCTTGAGGTTCTTTGCTGCATGCCGCACTCATTAAAGCAATCAATGCCATAAAAATAATTTTAACCTTTTTCATTGTATGTTTAGTTTGTCATTATCTCTCTTAAAGGTATCGTCACAAACTCCCTTTTCTCCATCAGCGGGTGGGGGAGGGTCAGCCTTTCAGACTTGCATCTGACTATCTCTCCGTCATCCTTATATACCAAGATTAGGTCTATATCTATCGTCCTGTCTGCATATACGCCTTTTACCACGCGCCCCAACTCCCTCTCAATCTGTTGCGTAGCCTCAAGCATCTCCATTGGCTGTAGATCCGACTCTGTTCTTATACATATATTTAGATACTTGTTAGCCGACTCATACCCCCACGGCTCCGAGTAGTAATTGCTTGACCGTGACTCAATCCTCCCGCAACGCTCTTCAATCAATCGGCACGCGTCATCTATATGTTTTTCTCTGTCTCCTGTATTGCTGCCTAATGATAGATAATACCTCATATCTCCACTATTGTTATTCCGGCTCCGCCGCGATTGGGGTCGCCGTCGTGATAATCAACTATCCTCTTTTTCTTCTTTAGTGTGGCGAGATAGTCCCGCGTCAGTTGCTTGAGCGCGCCTGTACCTGTTCCGTGCAGTATGGTTACACTGCTTGCTGCCACCATTATGGCTGTGTCCATATACGCAATCACTTGTTCCAGTGCCTCGTCTGCCCGCAGCCCGCGTAGGTCAATCGTTCGCTCAAAATTCAACTTATGGCTTCTTATCGTGTCCTGTATTGTGGATGATGTTGATGGCATCTGTTTGGCTATCTTCTTCAGTTCGGCAAAGTCTCGCATCACTTTCTTCTCTTCACGTCCATCCTCCACTTTCTTTTTCATCTCCTCTATCTTCTGTCTGGCTTGATGTGTGCGTTGTTTGTCGGCTTTGCTCTCTTTTATCTCGCGTATGGTGCGTTCAATTGTCGCATTCGACTGTTGCAACAGTTCGGCTGCCTGCTCTTTTGCTTCTGCCAGCATCTCTTTCTTCTTCGCCTTCAACCCCGCTATCTCTTGCTCGTAGTAGGCTATTCTCTCCTCTAAATGTTTTTCTTTCTGCCTTATGTTCTGACGCTTGTTCTCCCAGTACCTCTTGTCTCGTGCTATGTCTTGCAGATGCTTGTCGTAATCTATATGTTCCTCGCCCGCTAGCACTGTTGCCTCGTGTATTATGGTTTCTGGCAAACCTGTCTGTCTCGCTATCTCTAACGCAAAACTCGACCCTGCCTGGCCAATCGACAGCTGGAACAGCGGTCTCAAAGCGCCTCTGTCATAAAGCATTGCACCGTTCACCATTCCGTCCTCTCGCTCTGCCAGGTGCTTCAGATTGGAATAGTGGGTCGTCACCACGCCTGTCGCACCCGTTCTGTGTATCTCGCTCAGTGTAGCCTCGGCTATCGCACCGCCTATCGTCGGCTCTGTGCCGCCACCCATCTCGTCTATCATGTATAGCGTCCTCTTGTCCGCTGTCCTCACAAACGTCTTCATGTTCCTCAAATGTGACGAATAGGTTGACAGATCGTCCTGCAAACTCTGTTCATCGCCTATGTCAAGCAGCATATTCTTGAATATGCCTGCTTTGCTCGACTCCGATACCGGTGCCAGCATCCCGCATTGCAGCATATATTGTGTCAGTGCCACTGTCTTCAGACACACCGACTTGCCGCCCGCATTGGGACCGCTCACCACCAGCAGCCTGTTCTTCTCCCCGCCGCCTAACCGTAACGACATCGGCACCACCTCCCGTCCCTCACTCTCCAAGCGCAAGAACAGCACTCCGTGACGTGCGTCACGCCAGTCTATCATTGACTTGTCTTCCATCTCAGGAGCGATAGCCCGCATCTGCCTGCCTAACATCGCCTTAGCCCTGACAAAATCCACACTTGCCAGTTGCTCCTCACTCGCTTCTATATCGCCGGTAAAAGGACGTATCTGTCCTGTCACCTCCATCAGTATCCTTGTTTTCTCACGCTTCTCCTCTGCCTCAAGCGAACGAATCCTGTTATTGGCTTCCACCACTTCTTGTGGCTCTATGAAAACGGTCTTGCCGCTCGCGCTCTCGTCATGTACTATACCGCCTATCTTCTTCTTGCTCATAGGTGGAACGGGCAATACTAACCGTCCTTCTCTCAATGTTGGCATAGTGTCTTTATCCACCCATCCTTCAGTCTGTGCACGGCGCAATACGCTTTGTATGGCACGAGATACTGCCCCCTCTGCCTGACGCAGGTCTTGTCTTATCCTCCCCAACTCGGGCGATGCATTGTCTTTCAGCGAACCGTACCTGTCTAATACCTTGTTTATTATACGCACCACCTCTCCTGTCGGTTGACTTTTGCCGCCTGCCCGGCTCCTCAATATAGGAAACCTCACCGCGTCCAAATTCGCAAAGAATAACTCCAGTTCGGCTGCGTAAACCAGTGTCTTCTGCAGTTGAAACAGTTCCTGTTCGTCCATGTAAAGTCCTTCCACGCGTATCCTGTTCAGCACCGGACGCATATCGTTAATCTCACCATGGGGGAAACCGAGCGAACTGTCCTCCAGAACATTGCGCATCTCCTGGGTTTCGCCCAATTGCCTGCATACTTGGTCATAGTCAGTCTCAAAATGCATATCAACTACTCTCTCTCTGCCCAATGACGACTGACACAACTCGTTCAAACGCTCGCGAAGTGCTTGAAAATCAATCTTCTGCTCTATGTTCTCCGGATAAGTCATCCCAATAGCCTTATATCGTGTATCACTGTCGTACCAACCTTCTCATTCAGCTTCTTCACCACCTCATATCGCAATTCAAACAAATGTGCCTTCAATGCCGCGCTCCTGAGTCTCACATACAGCACGCCGTCTCTGATCTCAAGTTTATATGTCAGTCTGGAGGCCATCTCACCCACCACCTCCGGCCAGTAACCCATCAACTGGTGTTCATAAATAGGCTTGTCCAGACCTGATTCACGCAAAAAGGCGGACAAAGCGTCGCCTATCGTCTGCGTGTTACTCATCCTGTATGTGTGTTCGGGTTGTATCATTTCCTCAGGCGTAACTCTTGACGTGTCGTCAGCGGAGTACCCTCGGGTATTCCGTTCAGCGTGTATATGCTTTTCATCTGAAAACCGAACTTCTGCGCAATCGACCAGGCCGTGTCGTTCTTTCTCACGTAGTAGGATTTGTGCTTTCTGTCGGCGTATTTGTGTTTCTTGAACAGATACACCCTGTCGCCTTTTCTCAGTCTCCTGCCATCAGTAGCATCGTTATATTTGCGCAACTGTTTCTCGCTCATATTAAGGAAGTAAGACAGCGAACTGAAACTCTCACCCTCTTCGGCTATTATGTACCGGGTGCCGTTCTCGTAACCCGACTTGTGGTCTTGATACAGCGTCACATCCTTCATCCCCGCCAGTTCCTTGAAATCCTTCTTGTCTTTCAGTTCCATCGTGTCGCCGGGCATCACACCCTGATCGCGGTCGTTGTCTGCCTTCGTGTCATGTGCCTTGTCCTTGTCTGCCGTTTTGTCCTTGTTTTTCTCTTTCTTGTGTTGCGCTCCGGCCTCCGATACAAGTTTGTCCAAACCGTAATCCTCTATTATCTTTATCAGTTTGGCAGGGTAGGTCGGGTCAGTGGCATATCCGCAGCGTTTGAGACCGTGAGCCCAGCCTTTGTAATCAGTTATTTTCAGAGAAAACAACTCCTGATAGCGCGGACGTAACAGGAATTTTGAGTGGTCTTCCCACGAGTCTTCCACCCTCTTGTATTTGCGGAAACAGTCGTTCTTCTTGTCATCATTCTTGTGATATGTGTCGCCTGTCCAGTCCGAAGTGCATTTGATGCCGAAGTGGTTGTTGGCTTTGCGTGCCAGCTCGCTCTTGCCCGCACCAGACTCCAATAAACCTTGGGCCATTGATATGGACGCGGGTATATTGTGCCCTTTTTGTTGTTCTATGGCAGCTTTCTTGTAGGTCTCTATGTATTCCAAGTACTCCGGCATCTGGCGCGACTGACCGTACATCAACGCGCTGGCCAAAAGCAACGCTGCTGTCCAAAATGTTATTCTCTTCATCTTTTTTTGTTTTTGATATGAATCAGCCCGATTAACAGCATCGGACTTATATTGGCTGTTTTTATTTTCCTTCGTCCGTTACCCGATGACCCGTCTGCTGTCAGAGGAAACACTTGCAACTCTCTTAACTGCCGCACATAGTCTCGTCGCTCGTCGTACAATGCAGAACCTATGTCTGTCAGCAGCGACACCACCGAATGAGCCTCCATCCTCTTGTACCATCTTGCAACGCCCTCTTTCCACTCCTTGTCTACCGCTATTTTCCCCGTCTTTATGTCGCTCAGCTCTTGCTCTAAATACTTGAGTAGAAGTATCACACCGTCCGATTTCCTCTTCATCATCTGCGCGCTCCTTGACTTGACAAGCGAATCAGAACGCTCTAAATAGTTGTACACCACCGTATCGCAAATATTCATCCGCTTGGCTTGCAGCAGAACTAACGGCAACCACGGAGTGTCATCGTAATAGTCGCCGGTGAAGCACCATATCTCGTTCTCCGTTATTATTTCGCGGCGGTATATGTATCGCCATATGTTGCAGCCTATATCCAGACGGGTCGCTATAAATTCCGCTCCGCTCATCTGTTTCTCACTCAGGTCAAACTTCCGCTCGTAACCGCTCTTGGGTAATATCCTGTACTCCTCATCCACAATCTGATAGTCAAACCTCAGCATGTCTAACTGCTCTTCCTCCATCCTCCTCACCAGACCGCCATATACATTTGCCTCCACATAGTCATCGGGATCAACAAAGCATAGATATTTGCCTGTCGCCTTTCTCATTCCTGTGTTGCGCGCACCCGAAGCACCCATGTTGGACTGGTCGGTGACGGTAATGCAATCATGGCTCTTGCCTATTTCTCTTGCTATATCCGCCGAATTGTCAGGACTGCCGTCATTCACGCATATTATCTCCACGTCCGTCTCTGGTATGTCTTGGTTCAGTACGGAATACAGGCATTTCTCTATCCATCTGGCAGAGTTATACAACGGTATTATGTACGACAATTTTTTCATCACCTATTTGTAATGATTGGCTTGGTTGCATGGTATTATCTCACCTGATATACACTTGCTCGCGTCCGACATTAAGAATACTGCCACCTCCGCTAACTCATCAGGCATAATGTACCGTTTGCCAACCGCACCTTTCAAGTACAGGTCTTCAGCCATCTCAGGATGACATTTAGTGTCTGCTGTCACTCCGGGGGCTATGCCGTTGATATGAACGCCCTGCAAGGCGAATCTTCTTGCTATACCGGCTATGATGTTGCCTATGGCGGCTTTCGTCATTCCGTATGGAGCGTCGTCAGGATACAAGCCGCGCTCTGAGGTCACAAATAGCACACTCGATGAACCTGTATGGTTTTCAGTCACATATCTCACAAATGCCTGTGTCAAAAAGAACGGACTCTTGACGTTAAGGACAAACTGCTCATCGTAACTCGCCTCCGTCACGTTCAGAAAACCGTTGTCTATATTGCATACACCGGCGTTGTTTACCAGACCTGTCAGACCGCCAAGCTTCTCGGCGGCTCTCTCAACCAGACCTGACAAACCGCTGATATCGGTCACATCAAACACTATGTATTGGCACCCCGTCTCAGCGGCGGCTATTCTTAATGCCTCCTCATTCCTACCTACTATCAGCACCTCGGCGCCCTCCTCTTTCATCCTCTTGGCTATGGCATAGCCTATGCCACGGCTGCCTCCTGTCAATAGTATCTTCTTGCCTGACAGCGTTTGACCGCTCTCTATTGTCGTTATGCCGGCACTTATGCGTTGTACGGGTATCCCCTTGTACAGCCATTGCCATAATCTGTATAAGTATCTCTTCATCGCTTAAATAAAAATCATATATCACTATTACCCCCTTATCACACCCCACTTCTCCAGTTTGAACAGAACCCGCTCCACAAACCATACCAAGCCCCATAAATGGTGTCGCCTCAGTCTGTTATACTCCGACATTGCGAAATGGTACTTGTCATAGTCTGCCAGTATCCCGTTTGGCACCAGCTCTTTCAGTAGCCTGTTACGCTCATCGTTCAGTATGTCTTTTCGCGTCTCCGATATGCCGTTCATGTCAAAGTGTGTCACCACTATGTCGGCGTGTCGGGTGGTGGCTTTGCCGAGAACTATTGATTGCATGTAGAACTTCCAGTCCGAACATATCTTCAGTGTCTCGTCATATAGCCCGTAATCTTCAAACAGGCTGCGTCTTATGTATGCAGGACTGTGGTTCAGGCAACCCCTGTAAAACATGTTCAGGGTCACAGTTTCTACTCTGTTGCTCCTGTCCACGTGACGCGACTTTGTTCCTGTCTTCAGCATGTCTCCGTACAAAACGTCTGTCGTCTTGTCTTTCTCCCATTCCGCAGCCATCTTTGCCGTCACATCCGCACTTGCTAACGTGTCACCGGAATTGAGGAACTGGCAGTAATCACCCGTAGCACGACAGATACCTTTGTTCATACCGCTGTATATGCCTTTGTCCGGTTCGCTGATCCATAGCAGTCTTATCGGCGACTGTTTGCTCTGCAACTCCTGTTCGTACTCTTTTATCACATCCACCGAACCGTCGGTGGAGGCTGCATCTACCACGATATGCTCTATGTCGCCGTATGTCTGACTCCCAACCGAGGCAAGTGTCTTGCGCAAACCCTCAACGTTGTTATAGTTTATCGTTATTATGCTCAGTTTCATAATTCTCAATTCTCAATTCTCAATTCTCAATTCTCACCGCCCCGCAAAAGTAATACATCTTCACCGTTTAACCAAACTTTCCTCCATTTTTTCTTTACGCCTGTGGTTATACACCCTGCCATAATGACAGTAGTGCAAACTGCCAAACAGGAGCGTGAGCGTCCCGCTCGCGATAAACTCACCCCATAATCAACCGCCACTCACCGTAACTCCAACATAAAAAACTCGAAAAAAACTCGAAAAAAGAACGAAAATAACTCGAAAACAATACATGCATTTATGGCACGGATTTTGCCGATATGTCATATACCCGCATGTTTGACCGGCTTCTGCCATTTTGGCACAAACCCTGAATCTTTAATAAAAATTATGGCTAAAGCTAAACTTGAATTCCCCTTCGCACAAATCTCCGGCAAAATTGACCGTGGCTCAAACACTTACTATGCCACGCGCTTGGGACAAACCATTGTCAGTCATTATCCCGTTGGCAAAAATCCGGAATCTGTCACTCCACTGCAAAAAGAAAAGCAGGCGTCTTTCCTGCGTGCTGTCGCCGAAGCCGACCGGCAACTCGCTGACACGCAGCTGCGCAGGCAATGGATGCAACGCTTTGAAGAACAAAAAAACTCCTCATCCCGCCCTTACAAGCTGCTCCGTAACTTCGTCATCGCATCACTCCTCACCAACACTCAACCCCAACCTCGCGACTAAATACTCGTACACCCTCTCTATCGGCAGACCCATTACGTTGTAGTACGACCCGTTGATCCCGTCAACACCCACATAACCTATCCATTCCTGCACACCGTATGCACCGGCTTTGTCCAGCGGGCGGTATTTCTTTACGTACCACTGTATCTCCTCTTCCTTCAGTTTGCGGAATCGCACATCTGTCTTGTCCACTATCGTCTCCATCTGATATGAACCGCTGGCTTCGCGCCGCGTAAACGTCACACCTGTAAACACTTGATGCACCCTTCCGCTCAGCATACGCAGCATCTCGCATGCTTCATCCTCGTCTCTCGGTTTGCCTAACATCATGCCGCCGCCGGTTTCCTGTAGCCAGACTATCGTGTCTGCCGTTATCAGCAGCTCGTCTTCTTGCAGACGGGGCTGGTATGCCTTCGCTTTGGCGCGGGATATGTACGACGGTATCTCGCCGCCTTGCAACTCTGAAGGGTATGACTCGTCTGCATCTATCACGATGCTCTTGAAAGGTATGTCCAAACCCGACATCAACTCACGCCTGCGGGGACTCTGTGAACCAAGTGTTATATGCATATATTTGGGTGCTTCTATGAAAAAACGCACAAAATTACGGCAACTGTTACTAAAATACAAATAAATCTTCATTGCTCACTGTCCGTAAAACCACCCTCACTCGCCGAAAAAGACCTCACTGACAAGAATTTATTAGAAAAACAGCAGGGCAACCGCATCAAATTATTCATAAAGAGTCGCACGATTATATTGCGAAGGGTCGTCATGTTTTGATTGAACAGCCAGTCGCAGTAGTTCTTCAAAACAGTTGTATTTTATTGATTTTTAATTGCATATCATTTGTATATACTATTTGTTTTTTGTACTT
>JAIKXR010000180.1 GCA_024683975.1 Paludibacteraceae bacterium | reverse complement strand
CCACCCGGGAACTCAGGCATCGACTCAACGACTACGAAGACAACCTCTTCTTCCTCGTCCTCTTGCGGAGCCTCTACCGGCGCAGCGATAACGACTTCGGTCTCCTTGTCATCCTCGGTGTTCACCTCGATAGACTCGGTCTCTACGTTATCCTCAACCACATTCAGCACTTCCACTTCCTGTACTGCAGGGGGTGGAGGGGGAGGAGGCGTCTCCTGGCTCGTCTGCTGAATCTCTACTTCTTCCTCAAAGAGGAACTCCGTGTCGGTCACCTCATACTTGGTCACCTCACGCTCTGTCCACTCCAGCGCCACATACACGAGGCTCAGAACGAAAACCAAACCCATTAATACATAAACGAGTTTGTCCTTCTCTAAACTGGCTTTTTCAGATTTTTTGATTTGCATATCTTGTGTTTTTTTAGGTCGTAGTAATCAAAAACGCTAAAGGGTGATTTTTCTCGAGTAGGCATACTCCGGATTAAAATCGGCTACAAAGATACAACATTTTTTTTATTTGTGCAAATAAAATGTAAAAAAATTGCCATATATACCATAAAAACGCTTTATACCATCTAAAATGGAAATGTCCTTCATATTGTTTGTCCAACCATTTCCACATACGCAAACGTTCGCGTTGGTAGTGTATACGGGTATGTAATGTTTGCGGTTGCGAGACCGAGTTGTGGCGTCTCCAGACTGCAGTGGGTGAAGGCAAATATCCAAACTCTGTATGGTGTGCCAAAAGACCGTATAGCGGATAATCGAGTACCGGGAATTGCTGCGCTTCTATTGCTCTCAACTCCTTCGTGTTTAATAAGTCAGCGCAGAACAGGACGGTGCTATTTGTCTGTCGAGCACCGCGCAGGTCGTAGCGTAGGGATAGGTCGCCAGTCGGAATATTCTCTTTGGGCAGTTTGTGTTGCTGTCCGTTGCGCTCTTCTAATGCCTCAGTATGCACAAAACCGCATTCTGGATGTTTGCACAGATAGTTGAGTTGTTTCTGTAATTTATGATTGTCAATCCAATAGTCATCGCCGTCTAACATAGCGATAAAGTCGCAATTATCCGCTATAATGCGGCAGTATAGGTCTATTGTGTTGCTGACAAGCCCGAGGTTTTCTTTGCGATGGATATAGACGATGCGCTCGTCCTGCTTGGCGTATCGTTCGCAAATGGCGGAAGTGCCGTCTGTAGATGCGTCGTCGCCAATGTAGATATGCAACGGCTCGTCGCATTGCTGCGCTAACACGCTCTCAATAGCTTGTGTAAGGAAGGTTTCCTGATTATATGTCGCGATGCAAACAGCTATCATAAACTTGTTTCAGTTTCTCGCCTACTGCCTTGGAGGTAAATCGCTCTGCGTTCATTGCCTTGTTCGTGTGACGGTCAGTGTCCCACATAGTACTCTCAATGAACTCGGCAAAACGGCCGGGCTTGTTTTGAGCAATCTCTTGTGGTACGATGAGGGCGTCTGTTTCTTCGGCGATGCCAACCGGCGTGCTGATTATAGGTAAATTGGCTGCGACGGCTTCGGTAAGCACGACTCCGTATGTCTCGTAGCGGCTGGAGAGAACGAGTGCATCTGCCTTGTGCATTTGCTCCGCTACCTCGCGGGGCGTTAGTTCTCCAGTCCATACGAGCAGGCCATCGGGAATATTCAGACTGTCGGCAAAAGTACGTACTTCGGCGTAGTCAACGCCTGTTCCGACGAGTACCAGCCGCCAGTCTTGACGTTTCTCGCTCAGCATCTTCGCAGCCCGCAGCAGTCCTTTCACATTCTTCGCCCGCTCGTCAAAACAACTGACGTGCAAGAGAGTCTTTATTGGTGATTGGTCGTCGGTTATCGGTGATTGGTTTTCTTCAAAGAAGAAATCGTCCACCACATTATGAATCTGTCCCCATTTCTTCGCTTGTATGCCGCATTCCTGCATGGCATGTGCGTGCCGCTGACTGACGGACAGCACTATCTCTGCGTCGGCTGCGATACGTCGGTAGAGGTGTTGCTTGAGAGCCGACATCTGCCGGAACATGCCGTTCTCGGGCAGGTATCCGCTCCAATGCTCGACGATGATATAGGGGATGTGCCAATGCTTTTTGAGCCAAAGGGCCAACAGGCCTTGCTTCTGGATGACATTCAATTGCACGACATCGGGCATCCATCCTTCGCGACGCAGTTTCCGCCATTGCCGCCATGTGTCGGTCCATTTCTGCGAATGGATAACCCGCACGTCAATGCCTTGCGCACGCACAGCCTGCTCGTGCTTGAGCACGAACAAACCGGCCATTGTGTCCTTCTCGGACGGATACCAAGGTGTCAGAAATAGAACATTCATCGGTAGTTCCATTCGCGGATTTTCTGGAACCAGACCGCGAGACGGAAGAGCGGTTTATAGTATTTCTCGACCGCAAAATAGGTGGTTGGTGTAGAGCCGAACTGCTTATAGTGCTTGGCCGTACCTCTGTTCATCGAACCCTCGAAATCAAACATCACATGTTTCTCCCGTGCCCGTTTCATGGCTTCGAGAACCAGCAGAGCCCCGGCACCGGTGTCGCCATGTGTCGGTTCGTAAGCCGGAATAAGGTAATACATGTAGTTTTTGTCCCAAACGAGGAAAGCCGCTGCGTACACTTCTCCATCGGCGTTGCAGATGCTGAGGATCTCGCATTGTCCGGCTCGTTTGGCCTTACGCTCGAGCACGAGCAGGAACTCACGCGAATAACTGATTTTGCGCTTGCGCGAAGCGAGACACTGGCAGTGAAAGCGGTAGAAGTCTTCGATATCCATGTTTCGCTCTGCGTGCAGGCTCAGCGCTTTCTGCAACTGGCGGCGTTTGTTCTTGCTGAAACTAGCAATGACGTTATCGAGGTTGCTCAGATCCTCCACGCGGTAGGTGATACGCTCTTTGGCGGTGAAGCCCAAAGCCTTCATGGCATTGACGCAAAGGCTTCCGGGCAAGTACTGCTGGTAGTAATACGCCAGTTTGAGACCGTCCAACTGCTCTTTGAGTTGACGGCATACTTCGGCCGTTTTCCAGCGGTCAGCCGTTATCTCCGGCGTTACCCAGATACCGCCAACAGGCGTCTGCTGCGGCATGATGATATAACGGAGCCACGCGCGTTTGCGTAGCAGATACGGCAGTGCGCCGATGATCTCACCGTTCTCATCCTCGGCCAGCAGCACATCCCATTCCTTACCGGCACAAACTGCGTCCAGCCACCACGGCATCATGAATAGCGGGATGTACTCCTGCGCCGATGCCCATTCGATATATCGCTCTTTATTCGTCATCTGAATAATCCGTTGAAGAATCCGTTTTCGTTTTCAGCCGCTTGTGCCGTATCGTTCGGCAGCTCCGCTGCGTCATTAGGAAGTTCTGCCTCATCGCTGAGTGGTTTAGCCGCGTTTACGCCATTCTTGTAAATCTCCGGGCGGTAGAGAATCTGGATGTTCTCTGCAATGACTTCAGTCTTGCGGCGAATCTGACCGTCTTTCTCCCACGTGCGTGTTTTGAGTTTGCCTTCTACATACACTTTCATGCTCTTTCTGAGGTTTTGTTGGGCCCATTCGGCCAGATTACGCCAGAGCACGATGCTGTGCCATTCTGTCACGTCCGGTACTTGTGTGCCGTTCTGCATGACGTAACCGCGTTCGGTCGTTGCTAAGTTAAATGTTGCAATTGCTACTCCTCTGTCCAGGTAACGTACTTCGGGATCTGCACCTACGTTACCAATCAAAATCACTTTGTTTACGCTTGACATACCAATTAGATTTAAATTTTTGTTTGTGTTGCTTGTGTGTGTTTAAAAACCTTTGCGACTGCAAAGGTACGAATAATTTTTGACATATGCAAATAAAAAAATATCCACAAAAACTGTATATATACTACGTATATATACATATAAAGCGTACATGTGTCAAAAACCGGCATCCATCCTTGGGCGATCCTTGGGGGATCTTTGGGTGATCATTGGGAACAGGTAGGTAATTGGTAGGTTTTTGCTTGGTGATTGGTCCGTTATTGGCCGGTTGATGCTTGATTGCAACCCGATCGCTGTCTGCCCGGTGGATGAAGGAGTGGTGGCGGGATGTATTAATTTTTCGGCATACTTGCACAATTTTGCAAATAAATTTGCACATGTAAAAAAAATGTTGTACCTTTGTAGCCGGAATTGAATGGTACGGTATTTGTACATCGAAAGTGTACGGGTCAGTACAGGAGAAACAGTTGGAAATGAACAACAAATTATATATTATGAAACACACAATGAAGTATTTCGTGGCGGCGCTGGTAATGACGGTTGCCGTTACGACGAAAGCACAAGAGTCTGCTGAAGCAGGACACAGCGGTCAGTATCTGCGCTGTATCGCATTCTACAACCTTGAGAACCTCTTCGACACTATTCACGACGAAGGTAAAAACGACTATGAGTATCTGCCCGATGGCGGTATGAAATGGACGGCTTACAAGTACGAAAACAAAGTGAAGAATATGGCATACGCCGTTTCACAACTCGGTACGGATTATGACCCGCGTGGTGCGGCATGTATCGGTGTGGCCGAGGTGGAGAATATCGGTTGCTTATATGATTTGTGCGCAGAGGCGAACAGCAAATACAGCCGTCGTCTCAAACCGATACTGCTGGAAGGTCCGGACCGTCGTGGTGTGGATGTAGGATTCCTGTATGACACGGTGATGTTCAAGCCGACGAAAGTGAACGGTTTTGAGCTCAAGGCGCATTATGCGGACGGCGGTGTGATCAAGACTCGTCTGCAGTTGTGCGTGTCGGGTTATCTAATGGGTGAAGGCAAGCCGGAGAAGATTCACGTGATTGTGAACCACTGGCCGAGCCGTTACGGCGGCGAGTTGTCGAGTCGTCCGGGTCGTGACACGGCAGCGATGCTCGTGAAGTCGATCTGCGACTCCATCTATCTGAAAGAGCCGAAAGCTAAAATCATCATCATGGGTGACCTCAATGACGATCCGTTCAACCATAGTTGCAAGGACGTTCTAAAAGCACGCAAATACCGCGAGGACGTAGAGCCGCAGGGTTATTTCAACACGATGTGGCAGATGCTGGACCGCGGTATCGGTTCTCTGGCCTACAACGGCAGCTGGAACCTGTTCGACCAGATCATCATCAACGAGCCGTTGCTGAGCGAGAAGCTGGAGAGCGGCAAATGGACATACTGGAAAGCTCAAATCTTCAACAAGCCGTTCCTGACCGTTCAGGAAGGCAAGGACAAAGGAACGCCGTTCCGTACGACCAAAGGTGGTGTATGGCAGAACGGTTACGGAGACCACTATCCGACGATGATTTACCTGATTAGACAGAAATAATATGGCATTGCAACTGCATAGAAATGCGTCGCCGATCCGGATGCGTAACTACGGCCGAATCGTGCAAGACATGATACAATACGCAGCAACACTTCCAGCCGGTCAGGAACGTGACTCGCTGGAGGTGTATATCGCGCAATGTATGCGTCAGCGCAACCTCGTATGGAACCGCGACCAGGAAGCCGGAATCAGCCGTGTGAAGGAAGATATAATCCGTCTTTCGGATGGCAAGCTCCGCTGCGAGTCCGCTGTTTTTGAACAAATGATGGCGCAACCGAATGCGCCGATGAAAGGTGTCAAAAAGAAAAAATAATGGAAAACAATCGTTTTAAGATCTTCGCCGGGTCGAAAGGACAAGACTTAGCCAAGCGTATCTGTGAGGAGTTAGGCTGCCAGTTCGGCAACGTGCGCGTAGATCGTTTCTCGGATGGCGAGTTCTGCGCCTATTTCGAGGAGTCCGTTCGCGGACAGTCTGTTTACCTGGTACAATCGACGTGTCCGTCAAGCGACAACCTGATGGAGTTGCTTCTGATGATTGACGCGGCGAAACGTGCGAGTGCGTCGAAGGTGATTGCGGTCATTCCGTATTTCGGATGGGCGCGTCAAGACCGCAAGGACAAACCGCGTGTGTCAATAGGCGCGAAGCTGGTGGCGAACATGTTGCAGACGGCCGGTGCCGACCGTGTGATAACCGTTGATCTGCATGCCGACCAGATTCAAGGATTCTTTGATATTCCGGTGGACCATATCTACGGTTCGAACGTGTTAGCACCATACATAGCAGGCCTCAACCTGAAGAAACTCATCGTGGCTTCTCCGGACGTAGGCGGTTCGAAACGTGCGTCTAACTTCGCGAAGAAACTGCATATCCTGACTGACCGCGAGGTGCCGATGGTCATCTGCTATAAGAACCGTCCGGACTTCAACAAAGTGTCGGAGATTCGCGTGTTAGGAGACATCTACGGCAAGGATGTTGTTATTTTTGACGATATCGCTGATACAGCCGGTACGCTATGCAAGGCAGCTGAGGTAATGAAAGAAGGCGGCGCCAAGTCTATTCGTGCGGTGGTGACGCACGGTGTGCTGAGCGGTAATGCGATACAACGTATCGAGGAGTCAGCGCTTGAAGAGCTGATCTGCACCGATTCGCTGCCGATAGATCCGTCGTGCTGCTCGAAACTGCATATCGAGAGTCTGGCTATCCCTATCGCACATACCATCCGCGCGATCCAAAACCATACCTCCATTAGCGAGACGAATATTCGATAAAAAAAGGAAAATGTACAAAGTACAAAGATTATTGATAATCGGAGCAGGCATTTTATGCCTGTTCTCGTGTAGTAAGAAGCCTGCTACTATTCAGCGGCCGCCTTTCTGCGCGGACAGTGCGTACGTGTATATCGAGAAGCAGATGTCTTTCGGTCCGCGTGTACCGAACAGCGCTTCACACATGCAATGCGCGGTATGGCTGATTGAGCAGTTGCGTGTATGCGGAGCAGAGGTGGAACTGCAGAAAGGCTTCATGCCGGACTACCGCGGCAACAACCAGCAGATCTATAATATCATCGGTCATTTCTCGACACCCGAGACGGCGGCTCGTCCGCGTGTGCTGTTAGGTGCACATTATGACACCCGTCCGTGGTGTGACGAGGAAGAGGATTATAACGACCGCTTCTATAACGTGCCCGGCGCAAATGACGGAGCCAGCGGAGTGGGTGTGCTGTTAGAGGTGGCTCGGCAGTTAGGCCGGCGTATCGCAGATTCGGCCTTCACCACGCCGGTAGATATCATCTTCTTCGACTGCGAAGACATGGGTTCGCCGCGTGTCTATACGGGATTGGAACGCGAGGATACCTGGTGTTTAGGTTCGCAGCTATGGGCGATGAACTACGCGCAGAACCAGCCGGCGGTATATACCTTCGGCATCGTGTTAGACATGGTGGGTGCGCCGGATGCGGTCTTCCCGCGTGAGTTGTATTCGACCAATTACGCATCGAACTACCAGCAGCAGATATGGAAGTCGGCAGAGCAGTTGGGTTACGGCGCTATGTTCTCCAAGCAGCAGTCGTATCCTATCACGGACGACCATTATTATATCAATTATCTGGCGGGTATTCCGACGGTGGATATTATCCATTATGACATGCGGAATGCGACGGGTTTCCCGTTCTGGTGGCACACGCGTCAGGATAATATGAATAACATCGCCAAGCCGACTCTGCAAGCTGTCGGCGAGGTGGTGATGAGTCAGTTGTAGAGGAGCGGTTATCGATTACAGGTTATGGGAAAAGAGTTATTAGTGATAAAAAATCTGCATGCCTCGATAGGCGGCAAAGAGATATTGAAGGGCGTGAACCTCGTGATAAACGAAGGCGAGGTGCATGCTATCATGGGTCCGAACGGGGCCGGTAAGTCCACGCTGTCGGCTGTGCTGACAGGTAATCCGGCATACGGAGTGACGGCAGGCGAAGTGCTGTTGCGCGGCGAGAATCTGTTAGCGATGGAGCCTGAGGTGCGTGCGCGTGCGGGCGTGTTCCTTTCTTTTCAATATCCCGTAGAGATACCGGGTGTGAGTATGACCAATTTCATGCGCACGGCGCTTAACGAGAAGCGTGCGTACGAAGGGAAAGAAGCGCTGACGCCGAAAGAGTTTCTGACACTCATGCGCGAGAAGAAGAAACTGCTCGAACTGCCGGACAAACTGAATAACCGCTCGGTCAATGAGGGTTTCTCCGGAGGCGAGAAGAAGAAAAACGAGATCTTCCAGATGGCGATGCTGGAACCGTGTCTGGCTATTCTTGACGAGACGGACAGCGGTCTGGATATCGATGCCTTGCGTATTGTGGCAGAGGGCGTGAACCGTCTCAAGACCCCGCAGAACGCGTCTATCGTCATCACCCATTACCAGCGTCTACTGGATTATATCGTGCCGGATTTTGTGCATGTGCTTGCCGACGGCCAGATCGTCAAGACAGGCGATAAAACCTTAGCCCTCGAACTGGAGGAAAAAGGCTATGAAGGTATTGCATAAAGGCGACATATTCGAACAGGTTTTTATCAACGAACCGGGAGTGGACTTGCATATCGTGCAGGAGGCGGGTTCGCGCGTGAAGATCCATATTATCAATCTCTCATCGGCCAGCAATAACATTGTTATTGAGCAGGCAGGGAAGGGGTGCGAGACGGAGATTTATGCGCTGGCGTATCTGCATGGCGAAGAGCAGGTGACGACCGAGACGCATGTAAAACATGCGGTAGGCGGCGGAAAGTCGAACCAGTTAATCAAATTTGTGCTGGACGATAATGCGCGCGGACGGTTTGTGGGCGACCTGAAGATCGTGCCCGACGCCCAACAGACCGAGGCACATCAGACGAACCGTAATCTGCTTTTGAGCGAGACGGCGGAGATGCGCACACAACCGCAGTTGGAGATTTATGCAGACGACGTGCAGGCGACGCATGGCGCCTCGACGGGACAACTCGATGAGTCGGCGTTGTTCTATATGCAGCAACGCGGTATCAGCAAACAAAAAGCGCGTCAACTGCTCGTTAACGCGTTTATGAAAGAGGTGATTGAAAGTATTTCGGATACGGCTGTCAGAGAGCAGTTACTGAACACGATTGATGGCGTAGTCGAGTAACGCCAACAGACTTTTCTTCTCAGGACTGTCACGGAACACGCTCAAGGCTTCCGTGGCTTCTTTTTTATAACCGAGCATCCGTTGTACGGCATATTCGTCGCCCTTGAAACGCAGCACGAAGGATTTGATATGCTCCAATATACGCGGTTCTTCCTCCTGCGCAAAGCCATTCGTAACCAACTTCTCGCCTTTCGCTTTGATATCTTCTGCCTCGTCCTGCGGTGCGCGACGGAGTGCTTCGATGAGCGGTAAGGTCACCTTGCCGTCCCGTAAGTCACTCATGGTCGGTTTGCCCAATTCTTCGAGGTCGCTGTAATCGAAGATATCATCCTTGATCTGGAAACAGAGTCCAAGCAGTCTTCCGTATGCACGAAGTGCATTGCGTTGCCGCGGCGTACAACCGGCAGACTCGGCCCCAGCTTCGGCACAGGCTTGGAAGAGTTGCGCGGTCTTCTGGTCAATGACCTTCATATACCGCTCTTCGTCAATCCACATAGACTGGTCTACGTGCAGTTGGAGCATCTCGCCACTGCTGAGGTTACGGCCGAGGTTG
>JAIKXR010000176.1 GCA_024683975.1 Paludibacteraceae bacterium | reverse complement strand
AGACGGAGTTCCATTGTTTACTTTTCCTTGAGCTGAAAATCCTGATAGACATAGCCTTTGCCGCGGTAGAAACCACTATGCTGCTTGGCATCGCTGCGGTCATAATCCACCTTGAGCCGTACCGAATCCGGCTGGTACACTCCGTCCGTATCTGACACAAGGATACTGAGGGAATCAACCGGAAAATGTTCTACCACAACACGGATGGAATAGATACCTTCCGCGTCCGTATAACCGTCCCTGCTTGGTACGTTCTTCAGTGTCACCCGTGCGCTTCTGACGGGTTCGTTCCGCTCATTTGTCACCTTTCCTGTCGCTTCCAGTTCCGCATACGGCGTTGCGTACTTCATCTTAGGCTCACAACTGGTGAATCCTAATACGCCCAAGAGGCAAGCTATCAAGGCGTTGATTCCTGTAAGAAGTCTGGTTTTCATAGTCGTATTGTGATTGGTGTTAAAATTGAGTGCGCAAAGATAGTCACTTGTTGCTATCTGTGCAAGTTATAATTTCTACATCTGCCAATTGGGGGTTAATGACGTTCGGGACTGACCCAGTGGGTAACGAAATTCTGCGTTTCGTAATGCAGTTCAATCTCTCCGCCGTTGTTCATATACAACGTTATCTCCGTTTCTTTCGGATGTCCTGTTGCCTCGCTGTTTCTGTAGTACTCGTTGGCAGAATCGATATTCCCGTTATCTGCGGCACGCTGGTAATCCACCCAGAAATTCTTTCTTCCCGAAGAATAAATCTTCATCAGATCCGTATATTTGTCCTCTGTTATGGTTCCGTTTTTGTAATCCTCTTCCGCTTGTTTCCGTTGCTCGTCTATAAGGGTGCCTTCGCAGTACGAATAAGACTCTCTGTCGTTCTGAAGGGAAGAATCGCCGGAGATCATAACCGAGAGAGACCCTTTCCATAGTTCGATTCCCGAGAAAGTGGTCTGTGCCGTATAGTGCGACCATTTCCCATAGAGGTCGCTTGCGCTTTTGCGTGATTTGCTTCGGTGCAATGCGACCACGTACCTGACCGTGTCCTTACCGTAAGTTCCGTAATAGAGCATTTCCGCCGCCTCATAGGAAAACTCCGAAAGGGTAAAATCCCGAGAGAAGACATATTCATTCGAATGCTCCGATTCAAGCCCAAAGACATAGCGCTGCGTTTGCAGATACTGCATTGCCGCTTCATGGGTCATACCCAGCAAGCGTTCCGCGACTTCGGGAATGTTCTCTTCCTGCTTTAATGTAACCACATCTTTGTTGCATGAAACAAGCAGACAAAGTGCCGCGAGGATAAAGATTGATTTTTTCATAGTAGTAAAGTTTATATTGGTTAAACACATTATTCAGTTGCTTCAGTCAAGACGAAAAGAATCTGCTCAGCAGGGAATGCACAATCTTTCTCAGGAACAAATTCGGTACCACACTCAAACATATATTTCGGAGTGATAGTCTGCGTCTGATATACACCCTGCAAATCAATGGCTGATACAGTAATCACAGGAACAGGATAAAGAATCCTGTTGGTGCGAGAATAGAAATACCCCTTCTCGTCTGTATATACCGTATCGGTGTGACTGACTCCCACTACCCCTGTCACGATTGCAATCCCCTGCAAAGCCGTGCCTTGCCGATTCTGTACATATCCATACGTGCTAAGATTGGTAGTTTGTCCGTTCTCCTTCTTTTCGCAACTTGCGAACGTCATCGTGCCTATCAAGCACATTATTAAAGCCATCTTTTTCATAGAAATGAAATTAAAATATTTATTGTTTGATGAATTTGGTTTGCAGCACTTCGCCGGAGGAGGTTTGTGCCGTAAGCAGGTAAAGCCCGGCTGGAAGAACGGAAACATTGATTTTCGTTTCTGCGGTTTGCAGCAGGCATTGTCCGTTCAGGTTGTATATCTTAACAAGATGCGGATTCTCTGATAAACGAATATAAAGGATATCGTTTACGGGATTAGGATAGATTGATGGTTTTGTATGATTGTATTTATTAGAATCGCCGAATGAGTTAATTCTTTTCATCGGTACATCTTCACCTAATAATGACTCCGTATCGGTTGAACAATGAGGAACATCACGAATACACAGACGCACATTACTCCCTTTTTGTATAGTAACTCCTGATGTTAAACGAATTTGGGTTGGAGATGAAAACTCTCCTTGACTGACATTATGAATCAAAGAACTTGATATAGTTAGTTCACCGCCTATAGAGTAGCAAAAGTAAGATGGTACAGCAGAAAGATTATATAAATGTCTTGAATCACAAATTGTAAAAGGAACAATGCCTAATATTGCGGATTCATGATGATTAAAAAACTCACCTCCTCCGGCTGGTATAGTCTCTAAATTATAATACGTATTAGGATTCACCTTCCCCCAACCAAAATTCACATGAAAAAGACCATCCGAATCATAACCATCCACAACAAAGGCGTGTCCGCTGCCGCCTATAAATTTAGTCATACCACTATAATAAACAGGGAATCCGTCATTTAGATTTGAACGAATTTTATCAGCCCAATTAAATGTAGTCAATTTATCACGTTTTTGCATGGTATATTGACTATAGCCAAAAGATATTAATGCATTTAGAGCTTTATTGTCTGTTGTTCCCGATTCTATTCCATAATCCATATCAGCCATGTAACCACAGTCTTTCAAAAATGATGCAACCATATCCACCTCATTCATCGGTGTTGAATTGTTAAGAGAATCAGGCATCAAGTTCCAATCGTAAAAATGAAATTCGGTATTGCTACCACCTGGAGTTGTAGGTACATCGGCTGCGTATGGCCAACGCCAATACGACATAATCTGTCCTATGGCAACTGCAACACATCCGACAGCCGCCTTATTGCATTGAGCAGGAGCATTAACATACGGACAAAACTTGTTGTATGACTTGTTACAATCATGCGATGGGCTATCAGCATTCCCTGTTTGATCCCAATGAACTGCCAGAAGAGGTGTGACAATCGGAGTGCCTCGATAAGATGTTTCATCTGCAGATTCCTGCCTTAATGCCGTCCAATGTTCATTTTGAGGGTACTCAGGGCAACTGTCGTTCACGTAGGCTATTACTTCTTCGTAATGCTCTAACATAAACTGCGCTGCCGGCGGCAGTTGATCATATATAGGCTTCTCAACTTGTTGAAAATGGGCAAGAACAGGGGATGTTTTTGTATTGGTTGAGACCAGCACCCAACCGTCATCTACGGGAACAATCCACATATTCGCCAAGCCTGTGGGAGAAAACATCTCTGCCGAGCGGGAAGTTCCACGCAATTGGTTTTCTAACTTAACTTGAAGAACAGACGGATTGTTATTGTCATTTTTGACTTTCTCGTAATATGCGTTTGCAATTTCAACAGCCAAATCCTTTGTTACACTCTGACTATATGATATACAAGCATATAGTAAGAGAAAGAGCAATATTGATTTTTTCATTTTTTTCTCCTTTACTTATGTTGAGTCATTTTTTTCTCCAAATAGAATCCCAGTCACCGTTATTTATCACCTCGGTTAATTGTCTCTGCAACAATCCCCAGTATTCGTCCATTTCCTCGGCTTTTTCACACAGACAGGTTTCTTCTAAAGCAACTGAGGGGCTGTTAAAAAGTGCATCATGGTAACATAACTGACTCATAGTCAACACTGTATCGATATTATTTTTCACATTCCATTCATGACAGTCAATAAGAGGATAATTACCATCGGGGTATAAACACTGCAACAGGTCTTCTATATAAATAAATCTTTGCTCAAATATCTCATCTGACGGCAATTTTATATGGGCTAAATCTTTTGAAAAAAGATATGACTCTTCAAGCAAATAGGATTTATAATTATCCACCGTAACATCCGTCAAGATAACATTACCGTAATACTCATCAGGATACGCATGTATAAAAGACCCTCCTCCCCAAGCCCAGTCGGTCAAAAACCAACCTTCAGGCAGTTCCCAAAAAGGATTTCTAAAGCGCTCGGTAAACTCTATTTCTTCAGAAACTCCATTCAGAGGCCATTGTTTGTAAAATGCCTTGTCGCATGTGTTCCCGTTGATGAAAACAAAATGCTCGTTCCCATCGTAAACAATAAGATGATTCCTATAATCCGGATTCTTGAACTTGAAAACAGATAATTGAGGTCTTGGTTTAGAAGCGAAATTCTTATTGTTTTCGCAACTTATCAACAATGCAGACAAACATACTATGAGAATAACAATTTTCGTTTTCATTTTAATGCCTCCTTTATTATTGAGTTTCTATCTGTTGGTTTTCCAATTCCTGAATGCGCTTGTCCTGCTCAATGATGTAGAGAGTCAGTTCCTCCACTTTCTGCAAAAGTTGAACAGTAAGTTTGTCCAGACTGACACCACTTTCCTGCATCTCGGCGGAGGACTGGATTTCGGGCAAATGCCGATTCTGCTGAATATAAGTCTTCACTTCGCTTAACGGACGAAGGTTGTAGCCCTGTTCAAACACAAAATCCGCCCCCGAAGTATTGACTATGATTTCATTCGCACGGATTGTACCCTTGACATCTAATTTATACTGCGGTGTTGATGTCCCGATACCCACGTTACCCGTATTCAGAAACCAGCAATGCTGCATTGTATTAAAACATATTTTAGGGGTCTGCACATCCTGCGCTGTAGAAGTATAGAGACGCAACTGACTGTACAGAGAATCCTGACTGACTCCGCCCGGGATGATGTCAACCAATGTGTATGCATACGTTCCCGCCGGTACGCCCATAATCAGTCTGTGAGCCTCCCATTGCAAAAAACTCCTGTACATACCATCCACTCCGTCAAAGGAATGCAGGAACATCTTGCCGTTCACGTCCAACTTGTATTGCGGATTGGTTACGCCGATGCCTACATTGCCGTTAATGAAATTGTAATTATTCGCCTTGAATGACAATGTATTATTGGCTTCCCATTCGCCTATTTGCACGTAATTGTTGTCACCGAATTTGAGAAGGTTCTGTGCGCGGTCGGTTGCGCTTGTACCGTTCCCGATTTTGAGCGCACCGCTGTTGATATGCAATCTTTCCGTGGGAGAGGTAATGCCTATTCCCACTTTCGTTGTCGTGGGGTTTGCGTAAATAGTGCTTGTACCCGTACTCCAAGACTGGGCAGAAGCGGCAATGCTGATGATAAGCATTGCACATGACAAAATCATTTTGATTTTCATAGTGATAAAATATAAGGTTAATAATCATTTGCTAATTGACGCAAAGTTACACACATTTTCTCTGCTTTCAAAAAAGATGTGTCATTTTACGATAAATTATAATTTTTAAAGATGCGCCTGTGAGTTACGACACGTCTTCCCCACGCACGTGTGCGTGGGGAAGATTTAAGGTGCAGAGTACGTTAGAATGCGCTGAACATTCCGACGAGGGTCATACCTCCGTTCTGGATTTCGATGGAGTGCGTGCCTGTGGTGCCAAGCTGCTCCATTGTGCCTCCTACAAACTGCCGGTTCAGCACAATGTTGCCCGCGCTATTGCGCACGATGACGCGCGTAAGATTGCTGTTGTCGGCTGTGACAGAGAGCAGACTTCCCGCTATCGTGGCACGGAAATCGGTTGGTGAAGGCGGAGTATCACCACCCAAAAGCGGGTCATCCAGCGGATTGTCACCGGGCAGGGAGCCTGCAACTTCCATAAGTACGATTTCCACTTCGTCATCCAGAGCACTGGTCTGTACGGTTGGCGCAAACGCCAGAATCAAGCTGACAAACAGCCAAAGCAATTTAATGTGTTTCATGGTAAAAACAATTAAGGTTAAACAATGAATATGGAAAAACGTTTTTCCGACCGCAAAAATACGGCTTCCGCCGCGAAGGAATGAAAAAAACAGGTGTACAATCACCCGTTTTCAAACGACTGTAAATGAGTTTAATACGTGTTTGCGTTGGTGGACAATTTGCCGGCAGCAGGACTATACCGGCATATTTGCCGCCATTTTGAGCAGGAACATACGCAAATCACGGCTGTTGGTCCCCAGTTTGTGTGCCGTTCTTCTTTTCAGTGTCTTCACACTGTTCGGCGAACAGGGCATTATATCCGCTATGGCTTCATGGCTGTACCCTATCAGCACGAGCACGCAGAGCCTGATGTCTGTTTCATGAATGCCGTCCGTCTTCCCGAGTCTGTCGGCAAGCAGGCAGAACTGCTTGTTTATCACACGGCACATCTGCCCATAGTCGTTCCAGCACAGTTGTGTCTTTATATCCTGACACTGCCGCATGATGGAGCATGTGTTTTCCGTTTCGGCAAGTACTGTTTCCGCCTGTTTGTTCTGTGCCTCTATTGCCTGCCGTGTCTCTTCTATCTGCATCCTGTTCTGCTCAATCGCCTCTTCGGTCTGCTGCATATAAAGGTTGTGCCTTGCAATCTCTTCCTGCCGTTTCCTTTTTTCTGCGGCGTGTTTTTTCCGTGTTATGACATGTCCGGCAAGCCATACGGTCAAAAGCAGTATGATGATGATAGCGGTGTACAGCCATCTGTAGTCGGGCCTTCGGTCCATATCCTGCCGTAGTAGCAGCACAGCCTGCGCCAGTCTGCTTCTTTGTGTTTCCAGCATTTTTTGTGCGTCCGCTCTGTCGGATGCTATCTTCAGCGCATCCTCCTTGCTCAGCGTCTCGTCATCGTTTGACAATATGTAATAGGCATTAGTCTGTTCCGACCATGACGGGGAATGCTCTGTGACTTTTCGTGCATAAAAAACGGCGGAATCTTTCATACCGAGCAGAGAGAAAGACTGTGCTTTCACCATCAGCCCCATGTGTTCGTCCGGACGGAACAGCAGTTCTCTGCCTGCGTAATATACGGCCGAATCGTATTGCTCGAAGTTGCGGTAAAGTACGGCTTTTGTCATTGCCACAAGGCACAATACGTCAGCATCGGTGCAATCGGTCTCAATACTTCCGAGCAGAGCCAGCGTTTCCGATTTCTTTTTCTGTTCAGCCAACTCGAAAGCCATGCTGTTGCGTGCATAGTAGTATGCTGTTGTGTCTTTTGCGGCCAAGAATTGTTCGGCGGAAAGGCTGTACATTTTGTGTGACATCTCAAAATCTTCTGCAATCTGACATAGTGATCCCATGTTGCTGTACACTCTTCCCTTAATGTCGTGTCTCGTGGTTTCCGTGTGTGCCGCGTGGATGAATGTCTGCATGGCGGCGGTGTAGTTGTTCCGGCTGCGGAGCAGACATCCGTAGTAATAGCATGCCCGCATGTAGTCGTCGGCATGGCGTCGCGGGTGCTTGCCCAACAGTGTGACAGCATGGGCAAGGGCTGTACTGTCGTCAATCAGCACCCCCAGTGCGCGCAGGCTGTCGGCAGTGCGGAGCACGGAGCATGCCTCCGCCACCTGCGGCTCATCGTCATGCACCGCCACGCAAGACATGCACGCAACCGCCTCCAAAACAAGCAGTAGCACTATGTAGGACAGCCTCCGTATTTTCCGTCTCATATTCATTGTGCAGCAAAGGTACGTCTTTTTTCCGTATATATACAAGAGGATAGGATTTTTTAGTCAGGTTTAGCCATACGGTGCGCCTTCGGTATGGTAAGCACTATCATTCGGCTATCCTTCGGTTATCTATCCTCGCCATTGTCCGCAACCATAAACACCCACTGGGTGTTCATGCCTACGGAGTTGCTTGCTGTCTGGCCGCTGTTCATGGGCTGTTTGTGTGCTGTTAATCTTTTGGAAACTGAATATCGGGAGAGAGGCAAAAGACAAAAAACGTATTGACGAGCATCATCAATACGTTTTTCATATCGCCCACAGTCAAAATCTTATTGCTTTCTGCCGATTGCAGCGAAGCGTTTGTAGAACTCTGTCACTGCAATAACGCCTTTCTCCCATACCTCAAGGTCCATCGATTCGTTTGGCGAATGGATAGCGTTCTGCTCCAGACCGAATCCCATCAGGATAGTCTTCTGACCCAATATGCGTTCAAAGTCCGATATAATTGGAATACTGCCTCCTCGGCGAGCCGCTAACGGACGTTTGCCGAACGCTACTTGGAACCCTTCTTCCGCCGCCTTGTAGGCAGGGATGTCGATGGGGCATACGTAGCCCTGTCCGCCGTGCATCTGAGTAACCTTCACGCGCACGCCCTTCGGAGCGATGGAGGAAATGTAATCAACAAACGCCTGCGAAATCTTCTCATGGTCCTGGTTGGCGACTAACCGGCAGCTGACTTTGGCGAACGCCTGTGCGGGCAGGACGGTCTTGCTTCCCTCACCCGTATAGCCACCCCAGATACCGCAGATGTCAAACGATGGACGACACGAATTACGCTCAAGCGTAGAGTATCCTTCTTCCCCGTAAGTCTCATCCACATCGATAGCACGAGCGTAAGCATCCTCCGAGAAAGGTATCTGCGCAATCATCTTACGCTCCTCCTCAGGGATAGGCAGCACATCGTCGTAGAAATGCGGAATGGTAATGCGTCCCTTGTCATCCACTATCTTAGCCAACATCTCACACAGAGCATTGATAGGGTTCTTGACCGCGCCACCGAAGTGACCCGAGTGCAGGTCGCGGTTCGGACCCTGCACCTCAATCTGCCAGTACGCCAGTCCGCGCAGGCCGGTGGTGATGGATGGTGTGTCCTTGCCTATCATGGACGTATCGCTCACTAATATAATGTCGCTCTTGAGCAGGTCCTTGTGTCTGGTGATGAACGACGATAACGATGGACTACCGATTTCTTCCTCACCCTCAAAGATGAACTTCACGTTGCATTCCATCAGCCCGTTCTTAACTAAATACTCGAACGCTTTGGCCTGTATCATTGCCTGTCCCCTGTCGTCGTCTGCCCCTCGGGCATATAGTCTTCCGTCACGCACTTCGGGTTCCCATGGGTTACTTTTCCATTGCTCTAACGGTTCAACAGGCATCACGTCATAATGGGCATAGACCAGCACGGTCGGAGCCTCGTCACTCTTGTGGTACTCGCCGTAAACGAACGGATTACCGTCACTCGGCATCACTTCCGCTTTGGTGGCACCGGCTTCAAGCAGCAGTTCGCGCCAGCGGTCGGCGCACCGCGCCATGTCGGCTTTGTGTTCGGGTTGGCAACTCACTGAGGGGATGCGAATTAAACTTGCCCATTCCTCACGGAAACGCTCGCGGTTGGCGGTGATGTAGTCTTGGATAGTCATCATAGCTTAAGAGTTTAAAGTTTACAGTTGAGAGTTTATAGTGTCTGGTTCATAGACTGTCGTGCCTGCAGTTCCCATGTCCGCAGACGGTCTTTGTAGAGGTTGTTGCGGTTCATCGCCTCGGTATCGCAGTCGGCATCCGAATTATCGTCCCAACGGCGGCAGTTATATACCACATCCCAGATGCGCGACAACTTGTATTCGCGTGTCAGCCGCAGCCCGACGGCGTAATCCTCGCCGTACTTGGTAGTGGGGAAATGGATAGTACGCAGCAGTGGCGCAAGGAAGCCTCTCGGCGCGCCCAGTCCGTTGATACGCAGGGCATTGTTACGACCGTTCTCCTCCGTCCATTCGGCATGGTCTATCTTCCCCGGCGGCAGAGGATGACCCTCTATATCGGTCAGTTGATAACTGCCTACCACCATTGCGCACCGTTCCTTCTCAAAGCAGTCGATGAACCGCTGGACGGTAGTCGTGTCGTAATACGTATCGTCCGAGTCCAATTGGATGGCATAACGTCCGCACAGGGGGTGTTCCAATGCGGCGTTCCAGTTGCCGCCGATGGCGTGCCAAGTCTTGTCTTGCGCTATATAGACGAGGTTCGCATGAACAGCAGCCAGCTCCTGTATGGCTTCCGCAGTGCCGTCAGTCGAGTTGTCATCCACCACGATCACGTTGTACGTATAAGGGCTTCTGACCTCCTGACCCAAAGCGGACAGGATGGCGTCGCGGATAGTGCGGATGCGGTTCTTGCAGGGGATTACCACACTGGCGGTGACAGCCGTTTCCGTGGCAAAGAACGTGTCTATAGGCTTGTATCGCATGGGTTGCAGATACGCTCCCACGGCTTTCAGGTGTTCGGTCACGCACTGCTCCATCTCTATCTGCACTGCCCTGTTGGCAGGGTTGACATAGTCAAACAGTTTCTCTCCCGACTTGCGAAGGTCCTCCTCCTGTTCGTAGTAAAGGAACTCAGGTATATGCACCGGTTCCCCCATACGGCTCAGCCGCAACCGCAGGTCATACCACCCCGCATATTGGTAATCCTTGGTCTCACTCACCGCCTTGCGCACAGCCTCCGTGCGAAGCAGGATAACGCTCCCGAAGTCGAAGTCGTCACGCAGCGCACCCGTCTGGTAGTCAATTACGGGTGACGGAACGGGCTTGTCATCGCCCTCGTTCAGGCGGAACCGGTCGGCATACGCCATCACCGCCTGCGTATAGTCCGCTATCTGCACCATACGCTCCTCGCCGAAGCGCACCCAGCGGATGCCGGGCTTGAGATAAAGAAGGAAGTACTTGCCGCTTGCCTCACCGGCTATCCGGCGTATGTCCGCTGTGCTGCACAAACGGCCCGGTAAAGAGAAAACTTGCATATCGTGTCGGATTTTTGCGCAAAATTACACCTTTTGTTGGCAACGCGCAAATAATCCGTTACTTTTGCCGCATTATGAAACTGCGGATAGGTATTCTTACGGCTCCCGACATACGTTGGGAGAAGAGCGAGCGCAACGGCAAACCCACTTTTATTCTGCACGATGTGCGCATCGGTATAGGCTTTCACTGGGACCGGCTCCAGACGCAGGAGTTTGCGGGTGAGTTGGAGATAATTAACAATCCCAACGGCACGCAGACCGCTGTCAATACCGTTGACCTCGAGGACTATATCACTTCCGTCATATCTTCCGAGATGTCGGCTCACAGCCCCCTCGAACTGCTCAAGGCGCACGCCGTCATATCCCGTTCGTGGGCTATACGCCAGTGCGGAAGGAACAGAGAGCAGACGGCTGCCTCTGCCGATTTCGAGTCAGGCGGACACATCGGCTTCGACCTCTGTGCCGATGACCACTGCCAGCGTTACGAGGGCTTGCGCTCTGTCCATCCGCGTGCGGAGGAAGCGGTCAGAGCCACTTGCGGACAGGTACTCACCTTCAACGGCGAACTGTGCGACACACGTTTCTACAAGTGCTGCGGCGGACGCACCGAACTCTTCTCCACCTGTTGGGAGGACAGGGACGTGCCGTACCTGCAGTCTGTCTCCTGCCCATATTGCCAACGGGCGGTCGAACGCCTGCGCAAAGGCGAACAAGCCATCATCGACTGCCTGCAGGCATACGACCGCGAGACGCTTGACTGCCACGACTGGCAGGTGACTTA
>JAIKXR010000091.1 GCA_024683975.1 Paludibacteraceae bacterium | reverse complement strand
AGATTGGGTATTATGGTTAACGTATTGGACTGCACCATACGGGATGGCAGTTATGCGACTCTAAACCGCTGGAATCCGCAGACCTTGCAGAATATCGTAAGCGGTTTGGCTGCATTCGGCATACGTTATATAGAGATAGGTAACGGAACCGGTCTCGGCGCATATCGTAAACTGGAGAATGCCATGGACGATGACGCGTATTTTGAGAATACGATACCATATAAGGGTGATTCGTTGATAGGCGCGTTCTTCATTCCCGGAACGGGTACGAAGGAGGACCTGAAACATTTTCGCGAAGCAGGAGGTGATTTCGTGCGGATTGGAGCCAATCCGACGGATATAGAGAACACGGTGGAGTATATCGAATATGCCAAATCATTAGGGTTTTGGGTAAGCGGTAACCTGATGAAAACCTATGCTGTCTCGGTGTATCAGATGGCGGGAAAAGCACATGTAATGGTGCAAGCCGGAGTGGATTGCGTATATATTGTTGATTCTGCCGGAGGTATGCTGCCGGACAGAGTCGGTGAGTACGTTGACTCGCTGTTGGACTTGTTTGATATAAAGGTGGGATTCCACGGACATAACAACCTGATGTTGGCGAATGCCAATAGTCTGGCCGCTATCCAGCATGGCGCTGAATTCGCTGACTCGTCTCTGATGAGTCTCGGACGCGGAGCGGGAAACGCCCAAACAGAAGCGTTGGTGGCCATTCTCCAACGAGCCGGATTTATGGATAATAACATCAATGTGTTGGAATTGGCTGATTTTGGAGAGCGTATGATTTCGCAACTTATAGACAACAGTCCGTCGGCTATGAGCAAGCGGGATATTGCGGTAGCGACAGCTTATTTCCATGATTCGTATATGCCGCTATTGACGAAGGCTGCTGAAAAATATCATGTTGATCCGGATGTGCTGATAACAGAAGTGTCGAAAGTGAATATGATTAATCCTTCACAAGAATTATTTGACAATACCGCTGCACGGATAGCAGAAGGTAAAAATGCAATCCATTTCCCTAAATTCTCACATCAAGTGTTTTGATTATGGAAGTCAACGTTTTTAAGGAGCAATACTTGGAACGCTTGCAAGTGGCCAAGCAGATGATGGCAGAAACGAACAAGGCATCGGTACTGTTCGTAGTGCAGATTCCTGATAAGGAGAATAATGACTTGTTGCTGCCAATTACGAGAGAGAGTCTGTCAAATATCATCTGTTTCGTGGAGATCGGTGATGCCTCTTTGGTGGACTTCATCATTGAGCAGGCGGAAGGCATCATCGATAAGATTGTATTGGATGTGGACCATAAGCGCACTACATCGCGAGAGATTATTGAAACTGTAAGTAATCAGACCCGCATACCGGTGATGGAATACAGTGATTTGAAGATGTGGGGGGATTCCTCGGTGGATTTTGTGCTGCAGAATGAAAAGAGCCATCTGCCTTTGCGGGTGTTGCTATTGGGACACAGCTATCTGACAACACACATTTTACAGGGTTTCTTGCTGCGCGATGCGGATATATACATGTTGCCGGAAGACTATATGAACGAGTATGCGTTAGATGACAATATACAGGTAACAATTCGCTCGAAACGACTGCATAAAGTCGAAACAGAAAAGGAGTTTGATATTATCATCGGTTCCAATATCAAGCGAGAATATGATTGCACACGATTGAATTCTGTAACTGCCAAAAGCGTGTACGATATAGGTCTGCAGAATTTCTCGCGTGAGTATATCAACTCACAAATGGCGAAAGGTATAGAGGTATATCGTTTTGATAACCGTGCAGCGGTATCCAGCGTGGTGCTGAACCTGATGGAGACAGATGAACTGATCAAACATGTGATGGGACGTGCAGAAATCGCTGATATGCATATTGTAAGCGGAGGACTGATGGGCAGAAAGGGTGATATTGTGATAGATCATATCACCAATCCGCATTGTGTGCTTGGTATTGCAGATGGAAAAGGTTCGTTCATCCATGAATGTGATTATACTGATGAGGAGTGCCGAAATGTTAAGCGATTAAGAAGTGTTATTGTGAAAGGTTAATCCTGGAACAAATAGTATTTAATGGTATTCAAGTTTTGAAAGTTCGTTTAGCCCGGTGGTGATGGGTACATCCGGCAGAACAACATAAGAAACTTAAATGTACATCAATATGGGATTGTATCTGAACATAGGCAATGAAGGTTTCCGAATCTCACGCAACAGTGAATACGTGGACAAAAGTGAACTGATTGATGTCATCAACAGCATGCGTGATACGGAACGCGGGGCAACTGAAAGACTATGCGGGCGAGGTGGTGCTTGTGGGTATAAACTATGACAAAGAAACTAAAAAGCACGAATGTAAAATAGAAATAATAAATAATCCCTAAACAATGATTGACTTTAACCGCCCGCACCTCACAGGTAAAGAGGCACACTATATGTACCAGGCCGTATCGAAAGGCAAACTCAGCGGCAATGGTGAATACACAAAGAAATGCCAGCAGTTCTTCGAAGACCGCTACGGGTTCAAGAAATGCTTATTGACCACCAGCGGCACAGACGCACTGGAGATGTGTGCTATGTTGTGTGAACTGAAACCCGGTGACGAAGTAATCATACCGAGTTACACGTTTGTCAGTACGGCATTGGCTTTTCTGCGCGAAGGAGCGACGGTGGTCTTTGCCGACAGTATGAGGCGTAACCCTAACCTTGACGCAGAGACGCTTGAATCACTTATCACCCCGCGAACAAAAGTCATCGTGCCCGTCCACTATGCAGGGGTGTCGTGCGATATGGACAAGATTATGACAATCGCGGAGAGACACAATCTGCTCGTGGTAGAGGATGCTGCGCAAGCCATAGACAGTTATTATATAGCCCCCTCTGACTCCCCCAAGGGGGGAGGATATGGATGGCAAACGGCAGACCCGATGCGATATGAATTGCTGAAAGAGAATGCTCGTAAAATGCGTAATAATCCAACAGAAGCAGAAAGCGTATTGTGGAAGTATATTTCTAAAGAACAACTAGGTGTTAAATTCAGAAGACAGCAAATAATAGATGATTGTATTGCAGATTTCGCATGTCTTGAAACGAACTTAATCATAGAAGTAGATGGAGGGTATCATAAGGCAGATGAACAATTAGTGGCTGATGATATGCGTGACAAATTATTGAAGCACTATGGTTTCAATACTTTACGAATAACGAATGAGGAAGTATTATGTGATATTGAAAACACTCTGTCACGAATTCGGTTTGCGCTTGAAACTCAACGCAAACTAAAAGCCCTTGCCCCTTATGGGGAAAGGGTTGGGTTAGGGGCTATCGGTCATTTGGCGGCATTCAGTTTCCATGAGACAAAGAACATCACTGCCGGCGGGGAAGGAGGATTGCTGGTGGTGAATGATGAGCGTTTTGTCCGTCGCGCGGAGATTCTGTGGGAAAAAGGAACCAACCGCGCCGAGTTTTTCCGGGGGGCTGTGAATAAATACGGCTGGGTGGATATGGGATCCAGTTTTCTGCCTGCCGAAATCAATGCCGCTTTCCTGTGGGCGCAGCTGGAGAACTTGGATAAAATCCAGAAGAAACGCAAACAACTCTGGAACAAATACCACGAACTGCTGAAGCCGCTTGCAGAAAAAGGGTGCTTCACCCTACCCGATTTGCCGGACTATGCTACCAACAATGCCCACATGTTCTATCTTGTCTGCAACAGTCTGGAGGAGCGCACCGCACTGATCCGATATCTCAGAGAGCGGGATATCCAGGCGGTATTCCACTATTTGAGTCTGCATTCAAGTCAATACTACAAGGACAGACACGACGGACGTGAACTGCCTGAATGTGACCGATATATGGACACATTGCTGCGCCTGCCGATGTTCTATGACCTGAAAACAGAAGATGTGGAGCATATTTGTAAAACAATAAAAGCTTTTTATGACAATCTATGATTATGCATCTGCTGTTTGATGAGAAGTTTTCGGATTATGTCATAACCCAATTTGCGAGTCCGGAGATGAAGTCAGATTTCGTGTTGGTAACTCCGACGCGGGATATGAGGTATTTCCATCATATTGACGAGGTTCGTGTGGTGAATCCTCGAAAGGAGGAGGAAATGCAGAAACTGTTGGCGGATATAGCAGATTACAAGTCGGTTATCTTTCATGGTTTGTTTAATTCATGGCAGTTATGGTTACTGAAAAGATGGCCACAAGGCGTTAAAAAAGCGTGGGTTTGTTGGGGAGGGGAAATCTATGGACAACGGGACTTGCAATATTCATTCTTCAAACCGATTACTAAAATGGCTTTTCGAATCCGCAGATTGTTGCATCCGGAAAAACAAAAAACAGATGTTTGTCCGAAAGAGTGGATACAAACTATGGATTACTGCTTATGCTATATGGATACGGAGTTTGAATATGTAAAGCAATACCTTCAAACTGATATACATCATTTGCGCTATACCCATTATTCCATAGATGAGACTATTGGTGGGTTAAAAGACTTTCGATGCACAGGGAACAATATCTTTTTAGGCAATTCCGCTACTATAGAGAATAATCATCTGGATACGCTGTATAAATTAAAAAGGTATGGTATAGGAGAAAGAAGGATTGTTATTCCTTTAAGTTACGGGGAGCCATGGGTGCGCAACATGTGTATGAATGTAGGGAAGAGACTGTTTGGTGAACGTATAAAGCCATTGGTGGATTTTATGCCACGTGAGGAATATAATAAAACGATGCTGGATTGCGCCGTTATGATTCAAGCTCATTTACGCGAACAGGCACATGGCAATATAGTTACCGGTTTATGGTTGGGTATGCGAGTGTATTTGAGTGAAAAGGGGATAGATTATCAACATTTCAAGAGAATCGGTTGTAAGGTTTTCAGCATTGAAAAAGAATTGAGAAGAGATAATAAGCAAGCTTTAATGCCACTATCGGAGGATGATGTTATGCACAATCGTAAGATACTTATGGAGGTATATGGAAAAAAACAAATTGTAGAAGCTAATAAAAGAATAGTTAATGAATTGCAATGAAATATTCACAAAAAAAACAGGATTACAAAACAGATTAAAAATAATTGAAAGGCAAGCATCATTTTGACTCACTGTATGAGTTTTTTATTTCCTTTTCCAAATATCTGACAAATGAACATGTCGAAAAACTGCACCAGCATTCATATCAGCTACAAGGTCTGATTAGGGTTGCCTATGCATCGTTTTTTTTGCGGATAAACAAATCCGCGATTATGTCAATCAGACATTGTTGCCTTGTATCAGACGCTGAGCAATTGTAAATTATGATTAGGATAAGTATGGAAACATATTTCGAATATAACCTACTGTATGGATACGCGCTTGCAAGTGTTATGGATGGTTTTCTCTTTTGAAATATGGGCGCAGATGTACTTGGATAATTCACCCGTTAATAAAAAACAGTTATGAGTTTGGCACCAATCATAGTATTTAACTATAACCGTCCCGAACATAGTTTAAGGGTATGGGAAGCGTTGAGTAAAAACGAACTGGCATCACAGTCTGAACTATTCCTTTATTGTGATGGTCCGAAAGCAAACGCTACGGAAAATATGCGTTCCCTTATAAATATAATGCATCGTCTCGCAAAGGATTTTGCTATTGATGCAGAAAAAAAAGGGTTATTTAAAAATGTGCATTTGATATGTGAGGAAAAAAACAAAGGGTTAGCGGACAGCATTATTGATGGGGTAACTGAAATTGTCAATCAATATGGCAAAGTGATTGTCTTGGAGGATGATTTAGTCACATCCCCATCATTTTTACAGTTTATGAACGACGGGCTTGAATTATACAAGGATGAGGACAGAGTAATGCATATATCCGCATATATGTGGCCTCACAGAGGAAAACTACCGGAAACTTTTCTGTGTGATATTCCTAACTCATGGGGATGGGCGACATGGGATAGAGCTTGGAAATACTATTGTAATGATTCAGCGTTCTTATATCATATGTTTGAACACCGATGGAATGAATTCAACAAATTAGGGGGGGATGTTTTACAAAAACAACTTGTTTCCAATTTTAAAGGAACGCTAAAAACATGGTATGTCAAGTGGTATGCAATGAATTTGTTACGCAATGGTTTGTCATTATATCCCGGAGAATCACTGATTGAAAATATAGGTATGGACGGTACGGGCACGAATTGCTCACCATCAAAAGCATTTCATAATAAGCACCTGGCAGGTCATATTAATGTACGTCGGATACCTCTTGTAATTAATAGAAAAGCAACTCGCGAAATGTATGATTTTTATCAGGGGCATTGGTACAATCGTCGTAGAAGAAACAAGTTATTTAGACAAATCATAGCACCTGTAGAAAGATGGTATAAAAAACATATCAAGATGCACAATTAGAAGTTACTGTAATTTTTAGAAACACCTAAAAGTGTTTTAGTGATGACAGTTATATCTAAACATATAGCATCGTTAGCGGAATCCCAAAGTTTGGCGATGGCGAGACGGGTGAATCAGTTGCGGCAACAGGGAGTGGATGTCGTCAGTATGACGCTTGGAGAACCGGATTTTGACACACCGATGCATATCAAACAAGCGGCACAGCAGGCGATAGCGGATAATTATTCGCATTATGGCCCGGAAAAGGGAATCTTGCCGTTGCGGGAAGCCATTTGTAAAAGAATGCAGGGTTATACACCTGAAGAAATCATCGTGTCTGTGGGTGCCAAGCAAGCGATATGTAATGCCGTTATGGCGTTGGTGGACGAAGGAGATGAAGTGATTATCCCGACTCCGTGTTGGGTGAGTTACAGTGAGATGGTGAAAATTGCCGGAGGAACGAATGTGTTTGTAAAGACTACTGCTGATGCGGATTATAAACTCACGGCATCGCAATTGCGCGCATCTGTTACAGGACGAACCAAACTGCTGATAGTATGTTCACCGAACAATCCAACCGGTTCTGTCTATACAAAAGAGGAGATTGCGCAATTGGTTGAGGTGCTGAAAGAACATCCGGATATATATGTTATTTCTGACGAAGTGTATTCGTCCATCATGTTCGACGGGACGAAGGAGTTGGTGAGTGAGGGAATGAGAGAATTACGGGAACGCGTTATCGCCATCAATGGAGTCAGTAAGACGTATGCCATGACCGGTTATCGTATTGGTTGGATGGCATGTCATAACAAAGAGATACTGAAGGCATGCACTGTTCTTCAAGGCCAGTATCTGACTTGTGCCTGTATGGTGGCGCAGAAAGCGGCTGAAGCCGCACTTGACGGTTCACAAGATTGCGTAGAACAGATGCGTTGCGAGTATGCCAAACGCAGAGAACTGGCAATCTCGTTGCTGAATGAGATACCGGATATCCGATACATCACTCCGGCAGGAGCGTTCTATGTGTTTCCGGATGTTTCGAAATACTACGGTAAACGCTTTTGCAATCAGATAATAACCAATTCGGATGATATGGCGAACTATCTGTTGGATGAGGCACACGTGGCATGTGTCGCCGGTTCGGCATACGGAGAGGATAAGTGTCTACGGTTGTCTTTTGCGACAAATGAAGCGGATATAACCGAAGCAATAAAACGAATAAAGAATGCCCTCTCTCTATTATATAAATAGTTTTGATGCATTAACCGTAAACCCATAAATATATTCAAACAGATCATGGTTTGGCGGACGGCTTTGGCAGAACATACCGGGCGCATCACAATCCGCCGCGAATAATCAATCTGGACAGGACTACGTTCATTTGTTCACCAACTTAAATGTTCGAGTATATGTCAGCTGGTAAAGCAATTATTGCATACGATTTAAACCAAATATGAAAAATTCTCACACATACTAATATTAAAATCCATAATAACACTTTAAATTTAAGTCCGTTTCGACGGAATATTGAATTAAACTATGACTGTAAAAAAATTAATTAGGAAGTTGTTAGAATATCTGAGAGGAGAACCCCAGCATTTAGGCAAGTTATATAAACGAGGACTGAAAATCGGTAAGAGTTTCAACCGTTTGGGAGGGGTGATTATCGATCCCAGTCATTGTAATCACATTACAATCGGAGATAATGTCACATTGGCTCCGCGAGTGCATATTCTGGCTCACGATGCCAGTACGTATATCTTTTTCGGAAAGACGAGAGCGGCTAATGTGACAATCGGCAATGATGTCTTTATCGGAGCATCGTCAATTATTCTGCCCGGTGTGAAGATAGGCAACAGAGTGGTTGTCGGAGCAGGAAGCGTGGTAACGAAAGATATTCCTGACAATTCAGTGGCTGCCGGTAATCCTGCAAAAGTGATTTGTTCTGTTGATGACTATATAGCTAGAGAGAAATCCAAAATGAATGAGTTCAACACCTTTGTGGCTTTAGACCCTGCCAAAATAGAAGACCGGAACAAAGCCAATGCCGCAGCTGCTAAGTACGGAGAGATCTTTGTAAGTTGAATTCATTCAGAATGCTCTAACTATGTTGTATCACAAATTTCAGATTCACACCCATACAATATTTTCCAACTGAATAATAATTTCAAAAAGTAAAGGAAAATTTGGGAAGTTGAAAAAAAATGAAGAAAAATTTTGGTAGAACAGGAAAACGCAGTAACTTTGCGTGCTTTTTGTGAACTCGTCACGCTGGGCGGTGAACAGCGAGGGCATCGGAATAAGTCCCTCAGGCTGTCAGAAAGATGTCCGTCGGCTTGGCATTAAATAAATAACAAATGGAAACATTATCTTACAAAACGGTGTCTGCCAACAAAGCGACAGCCCAAAAAGAATGGGTAGTGGTGGACGCAGAAGGTCAGATTCTTGGCCGTATGTGCACGAAGATTGCCAAAATACTTCGTGGCAAGTACAAACCTAATTTTACTCCCAACGTAGATTGCGGCGATAACGTGATAGTTATCAACGCCGACAAAGTGCGTATGACCGGAAACAAATGGACCGATCGTACCTATGTTCGCTACACAGGTTTTCCCGGAGGTCAAAGAGAAATGACTCCCGCTGAGATGTTGGAGAAAGGTGCTGACAAACTGATTATGAAGGTGGTTAAGGGTATGCTCCCGAAGAACCGTCTTGGCAGCAAGTTACAGACTAATCTTCGCGTGTTTGCCGGTTCCGAACACAATATGCAAGCACAACAACCTAAAGTAATTGACATTAACACACTTAAATAAACATCAAGACTATGGATACAATCAATGCAATTGGTCGTCGTAAAGCTGCAGTAGCACGCGTTTATCTGAAAGACGGTAACGGCAAAATAACCATCAACAATCGCGATCTTGAGGTTTATTTCCCCAGTCCTATACTTCAATACATCGTTAAGCAACCTTTGGCAAAACTTGAGGCAGAGGGCAAGTACGATATCCATGTTAATCTGGACGGTGGCGGGTTCAAAGGTCAGGCAGAGGCATTGCGTTTGGCAATTGCGCGCGCCCTTGTAAAATTGAATCCTGAGGACAAGCCCGCATTGAAGGCTGAAGGCTTTATGACGCGTGACGCACGTGAGGTGGAACGTAAGAAACCCGGTCAGCCGAAAGCTCGCAAACACTTCCAATTCAGCAAACGTTAATCTTTTTAACAGGAAAAAGATTAATCCGGCTGAATCTTTCATGCAGCTTTTCTCTGCTACATGAGAGCAAAGGAATAATTATAAACGTACCATAAAGGTACAAGGAATAATTCAAAACAAATCAAAGTAAATGAGAACAACATTTGATCAGTTGCTTGAAGCAGGTTGCCATTTTGGTCACCTCAAGCGCAAATGGAATCCCGCTATGGCTCCTTATATATATATGGAGCGCAACGGCATCCACATTATTGACCTCAACAAGACAGTCATTAAGATAGACGAGGCTGCAGAGGCATTGAAGAACATTGTTAAATCAGGCAGAAAAGTACTGTTTGTTTCCACAAAGAAACAGGGGCAGGAGATTGTAGCGCAGAAAGCCCAGGAGGTAGGTATGCCTTTCGTAACAGAGCGTTGGATGGGCGGCATGCTGACCAACTTCCCCACAATCCGTAAGGCAGTGAAGAAGATGTCAAACATCGACAAGATGATGAACGAAGGCACATTTGACAATATTTCGAAACGTGAGCGTCTGCAAATCACACGTCAGCGTGAGAAACTGGAAAAGAACCTTGGTTCAATCTCTGATTTGACCCGTCTGCCAAGTGCGTTGTTCGTAGTGGATGTTATGAAAGAGCATATAGCAGTAGCAGAAGCCAACCGTCTGGGAATTCCCGTATTCGGGATAGTAGATACCAACTCCAACCCTAATAACGTAGATTTCGTTATCCCTGCTAACGATGATGCAACGAAGTCGATAGAGGTTATACTTGATGCCGTATGCGGAGCTATCAAGGAAGGTCTGGAAGAGCGTAAGGTAGAAAAAGCTGACGAAGAGGCTGCGGCAGCCCAAGTAGAGAGCGAAAACAGTGAAAAAGCGGAGAAGCCACGTGAAGGCGGCCGTCGCCAGAGGGTTCGTCGTTCGAGCGAAAAGAAAGAGGCGGAGAAAGTAGCAGAAGCAGCAGTTGAGGAGAAGAAAGAAGTTGCCGAAGAGCAAACTCCGGCAGCAGATCCGGCTCAAGAAGAGAAAGCTGAATAAACAAATCAAAGAGGAAAGACAACTATGGCTGTAACATTAGCAGATATAAAGAAACTGCGCGATATGACCGGCGCAGGTATGATGGATGTAAAAAAGGCTTTAGAGGAAGCGAACGGCGACTTTGAAGCAGCAAAAGACATTCTTCGCAAACGCGGACAGGCCATTGCCGCCAAACGTTCGGATCGTGAAGCAAGTGAAGGTTGCGTATTGGCTAAAGCCGGTGGAGGTTTTGGTTGCATAGTAGCCGTAAAATGCGAAACTGATTTTGTAGCAAAGAACGCCGACTTCGTTGGCATGGTCAAACTGATTCTGGATGCCGCTTTCGATAACCGTCCCGCCGACCTTGAGGCACTGAAGAACCTTAAGATTGCCAACTTTACCGTAGCAGAGATTGTAACTGAGCGTTCCGGTGTGACAGGCGAAAAGATGGAATTGAGCGACTACGCATGGATTGAGGCACCCGTAGTGGATGCCTACAATCACCTTGGCAACAAACTGTCTTCTCTGATAGCAGCAGATGACGCTAATGCAGACCACGAAACGGTTCACGGAATGAACATGCAAGTGGCATCGATGGCTCCAGTAGCTTTGGACGCAGAGCATGTGGCACAAGAAGTGAAAGACCGTGAATTGAGCGTTGCATTGGACAAGACCAAACAGGACGAGATTAACAAGGCTGTAGAAAACGAACTTCGTAAAGCCGGTATCAATCCTGCACACGCAGACAGCGATGACCATATAGCTTCGAACACAACGAAGGGCTGGCTGACTGAGGAGCAGGCTCAACTGGCACGTGACATCCGTGCGAAAGTTCCTGCACAGGCGGAGGCTAACCTCAATATGAAGAAGATTGAGATGATTGCCCAGGGTCGTCTGCAAAAATTCTTGAAAGAGAGTACCTTGATGGAACAGCAATACATCTTGTCAGACAGCAAGGAATTGGTAAAAGATGTTCTTAAATCAAAGAACGTCAATATCTGTGACTTCCGTCGCATAACACTCAACCAAGAGTAAGAACAGACACAAAAGAGATTGCAGCGTGAATCTTACTCACAGGAATGATTCACGCTGCGTTTTTATTCATCAGTGGATGCTTACCCACATAAAGAAAAATAATGATGACAATATTTGATCAGATTAGCGAGGATATCAAGAAAGCGATGCTCGCCAAAGACAAAGTGGCATTAGATGCGCTACGCGGGGTAAAGAAAGAGTTTCTGGAAGCAAAGACTGCTCCGGGGAGCAATGGTGAACTGCCTGATGACCGCGCATTGCAGATATTGCAAAAACTTGTGAAACAGCGCAAAGAAGCCGCAGACATGTACACGGCCGCCAACAGACCCGAACTGGCGGAGGAGGAGATGGCACAATGCCGCGTGATAGAAGGTTATTTGCCGGCAATGATGAGTGAGGACGAGTTACAACAAGTTCTGCAAGAGATAATCGCAGAGGTGGGGGCTGTCGGTCCACAAGATATGGGTAAGGTGATGAGGGTTGCCACCAAGCGGCTTGCCGGCAAAGCAGAAGGCAAGGCTATCAGTATGGCTGTCAAAACATTGCTAAACAATAAATAGAAACGAGTAAAAAGCGTGCCGAAAAGCACGCTTTTTTATGAATATGGGAGCTATGTCATCCTGCCGAAAAAATGGACTTATTCAAAATGGTAATTAACCGTAAGTTTGCACCAAGCACCGGGTTGCAAAATACCGCCGTAGTCGTAATAATGGCGGTTGGTGATATTAGTGCAAGAGACAGCTAACCGCCAATGCGGCAGGTCATAGAACACTTTTCCGTCAAACAAAAGAACAGGACGGAAAGCAGCCACAGCACCATCTGCATTGTTATACTGCCCCATCCGATCGCGATAGGTAAGCGTCCAAGAAGCCCCTACTCCCTTGTATATACCGTGTTCGAGGCGAACTACCAGTTTGTGCTTGAGATAATCGAGATAACGGGAATTGGATTCGTGCAAGTCTATATCAAGACGGTTATAAGCGTAACTGATTTCAAACATTCGCAGCCACTCATTCAGCCGGTACTGCACAGAACACTCGACTCCCAAAGTATTCACTTTCTGCTGATTCCGTGCATGATAAGGACGCTTGGAATCATCCGGCATGTATATCCAATCGATGATATCCCTACCCCATCGGTGATATATTTCGGCTTTAAGAGATAGTGTTCCCGCGTGTTCAAAGCGAAGATTATAGGAAGCACCTACTGATGCCGTCCATGCCTTTTCGGGCATAAGGTCACGACTTCCGAGTTGGTTTCCGGCGTTGTAATAAAGGTCGGTGAAAGACGGCATACGAAGTGAGCGGTTGGCATTGGCAAAGAGCGTCATTCCTAAGTCGAAAGCATATCCTAAGTCAGCACCTGCTGTCCATTGGTTAGCAAACATAGTGTTGTATATACCACCGGCTGTGATAGATGCCGAGAAACGCTCTACGTGAATAGTCTGCTGCGCAAAATAACTGATATTAAGTCTGTTCTTACCTTTTACAAGGTCAAACACGTTCAAATCTGACAGAGCAAAACCCGTTACGTTAGGCACTTGTCCGGTTGGATTGATTGTGTCGCCGAGGTTGGTTGAATGTATATTCTCGTTTCGCGCTTCCACACCAATAGTCGTTTTACCGAAAGAGGAAGCATAGTGCGTTTTGAAAGAGGCAATCGTGTTCTGCGCAAAATGGAAGTTACCATACAGCCGTTGTCCGCGATGCCACTCATATCTGTCATAATTGGCACGATAATCCACTTTACCTTCTATGGCCCACCGTCCCCACGAATGATGATAACGGGCGGAAGAGATGATGGTACGCGTGGCATCAAACTGATCTTGTGAACCAAAGCCGTAGAACATGCCTGCGCCTGCATCTTTGTACTGCGATGCAAGTTGTAGTTCTAATCCATTCCACCGGACATTACAAAAAATATTGGCATAATCAAGGTCGGAATTGTCAAGCGATGTTTGCTCTTTGTCTGACGGCATAGGAGCATAGTAGCCGTTTGAGTGACCGTACTCTGCTGATGCAAGGACGTACCAGCGGTTACGATGCCACGAACCTGTCATTTCTCCTTTGGCTAATCGGTTCATACCCAACTGCATGGAGATGTCATAACTATCATTATCCGACTTACGGGTAACAATATTGATGGCACCTGTGAAGGCGTTTCCTCCCACCAAAGACGCTGCCGCACCTTCAAGAACTTCAATACGTTCGATAGCACTGAGCGGAACAGGGATATTGAGAGCGTAGTGACCGGTCTGTGCATCGGAGATATTGACACCGTTGAGCATCACCATCACTTGTTCAAAGGTACCACCGCGCATACTTACATCGGCTTGTGAGCCGCTTGTACCGCGTGAACGGATGTCTAATCCTGGAATTGATTGCAAGAGGTCGGCAATTGTAGTGGATGGCAATGAGGCGATGACTTCTCTGCCGACCTCTGTCACAAGTCGATATGACTGTGACTGAATTTCTGTCTGACGCGATAGTACCTGCACTTCTTGCAGTTGCAGTTGCTGTAACTCGTCGGACAGAGATGAGTCGGGAACAGAAGCCAAAGCACTCATAACACCAATCATCGCCAGAGCCATTGCGCCAACGGTCATACGACCTGATTTAGCCAATTCCTTGTCACAAAGAGCTTTGATGGTTCGGCCGATGGAAACCTCACGGTGCATCGAAACGAACGCCGAATAAGCCTTGCGGGCAAAACTCTTGAACCGAAGCGCAACAGCTCCGATTCGGATGTTCAGTCGTTTCATTGTGCTTTTTTAAAGTTAATGGTTTATAATTAAAACAAGATTTTCCTTGTGAATAAACATCGCGCTGACAATGGAGCCAGCGCGATGTAAGACACTAATCCATTCCATTTACGGAATGCTTACTCCAATCCTTTAATGAACATATAGAAAATGACAATAGGACATACGTATCTTGCCATCCAATAGAAGAAACGCACTAACTTGGCATTAAACTGCCCGTTGCTTGTCAGTTCGTTAAACACCACATCCTTACTCATCAACTGACCCACAAGAATACAAGCAGCAATACCACCTAATGGCAGAATGATATTTGATGTAAGTTTGTCAATAAAGTCAAACAGACTTTCGCCCATCACAATGAGTGAAGTTCCTTCCATCTGGCTCAGTGCGCAGAAGACGGACAACGTCCCTACCAACACGAACAGGATGGTCAGGGCGACAGGACGGCTGAGCGTCTTACGTGCTATATGCCATTCCTCGGTTACATATGCGGTACCGGCTTCCAAGAGTGAGAAGGAGGAGGTCACGGCTGCAAAGAAGAGGAGAATAAAGAATACCGATGAAACAACTATGCCGACCCACGGTCCACCGGGAAGGGAAGCAAAGAGTGCGGGCAGCGTCTTGAATACGAGTCCGGGACCTGAAGTTACTTCCACACCGTAGGTAAAGGTGGAGGGGAAGATGGCGAGTCCGGCGAGAACAGCCATCAGAATGGTGGCAATAACAACGATAAATGCCACGCTGACAAGACTCTGGTCCTTCTGGATGTACGATCCGTAGGTGGTCATCGCGCTCATACCCAACGACAGGGAGAAGAAGGACTGCCCCAAAGCGAACATAATGGTCTGCGGAGTAACGGCACTCCAATTGGGTTTCAACAAGAATGAGGCACCGGCTGCGAACCCGTCAAGACGGACGGACATAATAACCAGCACGAGCAAAAGCAGGAACAATGCTGGAATCATAAACTTGGAGCAACGTTCGATGCCTTTGGAAACACCGAAAGCGAGTACGATGCAGTTGAGTGCAAGGAATACTATGGTCCAGACGATAGGACGGGGGATGCTGAGTATGTGCGTTCCGCCCTGTCCTACGAAGAGGTCGAACCTCTGCCCCATGGCGGCTATTCGCTCATTGATGATTTCGGCGGTGTCCCCTCCGCTGAAACTGGCAAACTCTCCCGTGACAGCAGCGAAGATGTACTCAAGCGACCAGCCTGCCACTACACAATAAAAAGCAAGTATAGCCAATCCTGCAAAAATCTCAACAGCACCTACTATACCCCACCCTTTCTTGCCACTGGACTTAATGAAACTGCGGTAAGTGTTACTCTGACCTTTGCGACCTATCACAAACTCAGACAACATAACAGGCATTGATATCAATACGCATATTACTGCGTAGATAATCAAAAAGGCAGCACCACCATTGTTGCCTGCCACATACGGAAAACGCCAGATGTTTCCCAAACCAACAGCAGAGCCTGCGATGGCCGCCATTGTTCCGAATTTGCTGGCAAATTGATTTCTTTCTCCCATAAGAGTGATTATTTATTATTTGAAAATATTTTATGAAACTTCAGTATGCATTGTGCATTATGATACAAGTCCGTTGATGAACATAAAGAGTATTATAGGCGGACAAACGAAGCGCATCATAAAGAGTACGCAACGGAATACCCAAAGAGGATATCGGCCTGAACTGGTAAGTTCGTGTTCAACGGTGCTTTTAGGTACAAACCATCCGACAAGAATGACGCAACCGAGACCTGCTATGGGCAGAATATAATTAGAGGAGAAGGTGTCGGTCCAGTCGAAGAGGTTAAGTCCTGCCACCTGCAAACTGCTGTCAGGCATCTGCGAAAGCGCGCAAAGCGTGGAACAGACGATGATAATACCGAAACCTATTGCGAGTGCGCTGATGCGGCGTATATGCAGTTCTTCGGAGAAGAAAGCCACGAGCGATTCCATAATACTGAGCGATGTGGTAAGGGCTGCAAAGAAAAGGAGGATGAAGAAGAGGATAGAAATAAAGTAACCACCCGGTAGTTGCGCGAAAAGCGGAGGCAAAGTTTTGAAAACGAGGTCAGGACCGGAGGTGACAGGAACGTGGTAGGTGAAGACACTTGGGAAAATAGCCAAACCTGCAAGAACAGCCATCAGAACTGTAGCGAGAGAAACGATAACCGACACACTGACAAGACTTTCCTGACGTTTGATATATGAGCCGTATGTAATCATTGCCGCCATACCTATACTGAGCGAAAAGAACGACTGACCGAGAGCTTTGATGACTGTTTGTCCTGTGACCGCACTCCAGTCGGGTTTAAGAATAAAAGCGGCACCTTCCTTGAATCCGGGCTGGAGGAGGTTGACACCTGCGAGCATAACGAGGATACAGAAAAGCGCGGGAATCATAAACTTGGAGCAACGCTCGATACCTTTGGTGACTCCTAATCCGAGGACAAAAGCGTTCATAACAAGAAAGACAGCCATCCAAAGGATAGGTCTCCAACCGCTGGCAACAAAGGTGTTGAAACTTGCATCCATCTGCTCTTGCGTCTTGCCTGCAAAACTATCGGCTACAGACTGATAGACATACTCCAACGACCAGCCCGCGATAACGCAATAGAAAGAGAGTATAAGGATGGCACCGAGCAGTTCAAGGATACCAAAAGTTCCCCACGCATTATGAGGTGCCATATGCAGAAACGAGCGAAAAGCGTTGGACTGTCCCCGACGTCCAACAACAAATTCAGAAAGAAGAACAGGAATAGATATGAGCAGTGTGATACCTATGTAAATAAGCAGGAAGGCTGCACCTCCATTCTCACCTGCAACGTAAGGAAACTTCCATATATTTCCCAGCCCCACTGCTGAGCCTGCGATGGCAGCTATTGCTCCGAACCTGCTGCCGAAAGTGCTCCTTTGATTGTTCATAAAAAAACTTTCTTTTTGTAAGCAGACAAAGATTGTATCCACAAAAAGCGCGCAAAGGTAGTGCAAATTCCGTAAGAGAAACAATTTTTTCATACATTTTTTTGTAAACCGACAAGAATAGCCTACTTTTGCGCGCCATTAGGAAGATGACGACATTCAATTAAAGTGATAATCACATTAAAGAACTACTAAGATATGAAGAAAACAGTATTGTTGTTAGCGGGTCTGATGACCGTAAGTATGATTTTTGCCTCGGAAAATGGCGAAAAGAAGTCGCTACTGCCTGATTATTCGCAGCCTGTCGGGTTCACCTATGGTTTGGGTGCCGACATTGTAAGCAACTACATCTGGCGTGGGTTGTACGTCGGCGGATTAGGCGTGCAGGTGGATGCCAATGTAGGTTACGGCGGCGCGTTCATCGACATGTGGTGGAACCTCGGCGCATGCGACTGGACGTTTCAAGGCACCCAGAAAGGTATAGGCTACAACACGCCTGCCCGTGCACGCGTGGACGGACTCAATCCCGAGGTGGATATGACGATTGGTTTCAGCCGCTGGGGACTGACTGTGATGTTCATGCACATGTACTATTTCGACAACTACATGACGGGCAAAGACGCAGGCAAGCCTTCACGCTACTTCGACTTTGACAACCATCGTCCCGGCGATGGCGGTATCACGCAGGAATGGCGTGTGAAATACCGCGTAAGCGATGCACTGCCGCTCAGTATTCTGTGGTGCACACGCACATGGGGACGCGACGGATATATGGAGACTCAGTACGACAAACTGGGCTTACCTGTGGGACAGGAGTTGAAACGTGCCTACTCGTCTTATCTTGAACTCGGATATGACATCAATATGCCCAGCAACCTCTGCCTTGAAGCCCGCGTGGGTATGACCCCGTGGAAGAGCATGTACACCGGCTACCAGGGCGACTTTGCAGTCTGCAACGTAAGCGCGAAACTGAACTGGCACACAGACCTGTCCGAGCACTGCATGATGACGGCGTTCGCTAATCTGATGATTAACCCTTACGATATGGCGACTGGCTTCAA
>JAIKXR010000082.1 GCA_024683975.1 Paludibacteraceae bacterium | reverse complement strand
GCCTTCCCCAAGAACAACCAGGGCAAGGACGTGATGCTCGGCGCACCCTCCGTCATCGACCAGATACAACTGGATGAGTTGCAAATCGACGTACGAAAAAAATAGTAGTGAGGGATTCCCATCTCTCATATATAACAAAATAAACGCAACAATGAAAAACATTCTTTACGTCGGCTGCGATGATGCCGGCCTTGACCTGTTTGAGAGCCAGTACGCACTGCCCGAAGGCATGTGCTACAACAGTTATATCGTTCCCGGAACGCAAAAAACGGCGATAATGGACTCCGTGGACGCGCGTTGCACCGCCCGGTGGTTAGACAATGTGGAGAAAGCACTGGACGGAAGAAAACCCGACTACCTCGTGTGCCAGCACATGGAACCCGACCACAGCGGCTCGATGGCGGCTTTCCTTGACAGATACCCCGGCACGACAGTCGTCTGCTCCAAGCAGGCGGTGACGATGATGGCGCAGTTCGGCATCCAAGCCGCTGAAACACAGGTAGTAGGAGAGGGTAGTGTACTCGACCTCGGCGGACTGACCCTGCGCTTCATCGCAGCTCCGATGATCCACTGGCCTGAAGTCATCATGACCTTCTGCCCTGAAGAGCAGGTGCTTTTCTCCGCCGACGCTTTCGGCAAGTTCGGCGTTTATCACGCCGATGAGGACGACTGGGCGTGCGAGGCAAGACGCTACTACTTCAATATCGTCGGCAAGTACGGCATACAGGTGGTAAACGTTCTTAAAAAACTGCCGTTACTGACAGACATTCAAGGAAATAATGTTCAGATAACCGCCATCGCGCCGCTTCACGGACCCATTCTTGAAGGCGGAAAGATGGACGAAGCCATGCGCCTTTATAATATATGGAGCGCGTATGGCATTGAGACCGACGGCGTGCTGGTGGCGTATGCGTCCATCCACGGTAACACGCGGCGCGCCGCAGAGCGGCTCGCTGACATCATCCGTCAGAAAGCGGAAAGCAGGCAGATGAGCCTGAAGATCGCCGTCACTGACCTGACACGCGACGATATGGCGGAAGCCATAGAGGACGCGTTCCGTATGAACCGGCTAGTCCTGTGCTGCGCGACCTACGATGCGGACATCTTCCCGCCGATGCATATGTTCCTGCACGAACTGCGCCTCAAAGGTTTCCGTGACCGCCGTGTAGCGCTGATGGAAAACGGCTCGTGGGCTCCGCAGGCGAACCGCATAATGAAGGAGATGCTTGGCGGCTGCAAGAACATCGAGATTGTTGAACCCGCTATCACCATACGCGGCACGCTCAAATCTGAACAAGTGACAGAGTTAGAAAACCTCGCAGAAAACTTATTATCAAAATAACCCGCTATTTATCTCTCAATCAATATCAATATATTAATCAATATATTCCCAAAAAATTAAAGAATATATACGTGATTATAATTAGGATTATGTAAAATAGCATATCGGGATAAGTACCCTACAATTAGTAATAACCAATATATGTCAGCACTTAAATTATGAACGATATATTAGGCGTACTGCCACTAAAAAATATGGTATTGTTCCCTGGCGTGATGCTCGGTGTGGTTGTCACACGCGAACAGTCTATTCGTCTGGTTCAGGACGCAATGCATGAAAACAAGCGTCTTGCTGTCCTATGTCAAAAGAAGAAAGAAACAACAGACCCACATGCCGAGGATATATATAATTTAGGTACGAGCGCGCGCGTACTTCGGATTTACGAAAACAAAAACAGTAGCCTGAATATTGTTCTTGAAGGTGAAGAACGAATTGACGTAACCGAGTTTGTTCAAGGCGGACAAAACCAACTTCTTGCTCGGTGCATGCCCCACCCGGAAGTAATTCCCGCTGAAGATGACCAACAATTCCAGCAAACTGTCTATACCGTCCGCGAGCAAGCTATGCGCATTATGAGGCAGGGCGAAGGGCTTCCCGTGGAAGCTGGAATGGCTATTCGTAGCATAGATAACGCCCCGGCATTGGTTAATTACTTGTGCGTCAATTTTGGATTCTCTATCGAGGACAAACAGCAACTGCTGGCAGCCGAAACACTGCAGGAGCGTGCAAAAGAACTGCTCATAAGATTCAATAAAGAGGTGGAAATGCTCGAGATGAAGCAGGAGATACAGAATAAGACCAATGAGGAGATTTCCAAAAACCAACGCGAATATTACCTCCAGCACCAACTGGAAACAATACAGAAAGAACTTGGCGATACAGGCGAGCAGACACTGTCGGAAATGAAGAAACGAGCTGCTGACAAACATTGGAATGAAGAAACCCGAAAACGCTTTGAGGATGAACTGAAAAAACTCCAGCGTATGGGTACACATTCGCCTGAATATGCGATGCATCAGAATTATTTGGAAACTATACTTGACTTGCCTTGGAATGAGTACTCTGAAGACAATTATGACCTACGTCATGCACAGCAGGTGCTGGAGGAAGACCACTTTGGAATGGAGAAAGTGAAAGAACGCATTATTGAGTACCTTGCTGTCCGCAAACAAGGCGGTAGCAATCTTAAGTCACCGATCCTTTGTCTGTATGGTCCTCCGGGAGTAGGAAAAACATCATTGGGCAAGTCTGTAGCACGGGCTTTGGAAAGAAAATACACGCGTATATCGCTTGGCGGACTGCACGATGAGGCAGAAATACGCGGACATAGAAAAACTTATATAGGTGCTATGCCCGGGAGGATAATAGAGAATATGCGCAAGTGCAAGACTTCCAATCCTGTTTTTGTCCTTGACGAGATTGACAAGATAGGCAACGACTACAAAGGCGATCCGACTTCCGCCTTGTTGGAAGTGTTGGACCCTGAACAGAACAGAACCTTCCACGATAACTATATTGACATCGATTATGACCTTTCGCAAGTGTTGTTCATTGCCACAGCCAACTCGTTGGAAACCATTCCGCGCCCCTTGCTCGACCGTATGGAACTCATTGAGATGACGGGTTATCTGATTGAAGAGAAAGAGGCTATCGTAGAGCGGCATATAATGCCCAAACAATTGTCAGAACATGGACTTACTGCCGAACAAATGCATCTCAATACGGAAGCTGTTGACTTTTTGATAGAGCATTATACACGCGAGTCAGGAGTGAGAAATCTGGAACGACAAGTTGGTGCTCTGTGCCGTAAGATAGTGACTAAAATAGCGTTTGGTGAAGATTATCAGAGAGAAATAACTGCTTCAGAAATAACCGATTATCTTGGCAAACCCCGTTACACGCGAGATATGTATGAGAACAACGACTACATAGGTGTGGTGACAGGTTTGGCATGGACACAAGTGGGCGGAGAGATATTGTTCGTCGAATCATCTCTATCTCCTGCCAAGTCCCCTACTCTTACTCTTACAGGCAATCTTGGCGATGTGATGAAAGAAAGTGCAACCATTGCGTTAGCATACATCAAAGCACATGCCGATGATTGGCATATCTCACGAAAAGACATTGAAACTCAAACGGTTCATATTCACGTGCCTGAAGGTGCCATACCAAAGGACGGTCCCTCGGCAGGTATCACGATGACTACCGCACTCGTTTCCGCATTCACCCACCGCAAAGTACGCCACCGCATCGCCATGACCGGCGAGATGACCCTGCGCGGCAAAGTGCTGCCGATAGGAGGAGTGAAAGAAAAGATTCTTGCTGCCAAACGAGCCGGTATAACCGATATTGTACTATGTGAAGACAATAGAAAAGACGTGGATGAGATAAAAGAACAATATCTTGCAGGACTTACTTTCCACTATGTGAACGACATCCATGAGGTGATAGACTTCGCTCTCATGCCCTGATGAACTTTAAACGCCAATTAAATTTTGACAGTGTTGTAACGCCAATTCAAATAAACTGCATAATTACTGTTATATGAACTATTTATATTTTTTCCGCAAGACTACGGTTTTGTTGCTTTGCCTGACACTGACCACTACTGTTTTTGCTAATCGTATCAGTCAGACTGCTGCCGCCAAGGTGGCAAACAACTTTATGAACCAGTTCTCGTCAACTATCGGTCAGTCGGCTCCGAATAGAAAAATGACTCTCAACGAATATGCAACAAATGCTGACAATCAGTTTTATGTATATGAATATGCAAATGGTGAAGGTTGGGTAATAGTTGCCGGAAGCGACTTGGCATATCCTGTTTTGGCATATTCGCTTTCAGGAAGATACGAAGCGGACAACCAGCCTGTCAATGTCAAATCATGGCTGAAAGGTTATAATCAGGCAATTATGACAGCCGAGGCATCAGGCAAGAGTGCTGCTGCTGATGTTAAAGACCAATGGAAGGCACTGATTGCCGGGGTCAGTCCTGCTCCCGCAGAAATAGTTGTATCCCCTTTGCTCAAGACCGCTTTTGATCAAGACGCACCATACAACAACCTTTGCCCATATGACTATGACAAGGGCGAAAGAACGGTGACAGGCTGTGTGGCAACAGCTATGGCACAGATACTCGCCTACTGGAAATATCCCTCGCAAGGTGCCGGGTATCACTCATATACCCACTCCTCTTACGGCAGATTAAGTGCCAATTTTGCCTCTACTAAATATGACTGGAGCAACATTCGGAACGACTACAATAATAACAGCGGTACGACTGCACAGAAAGAAGCCGTCTCTACGCTGATATACCATTGCGGCGTTGGCACTGAGATGGATTATAACGTGGCAGACGAAGGCGGCAGCGGGACGTTTATTATAGAGGATTATTGCAATACAGGTACGGATAATGCCGAATACGCTTTTAAGAATTACTTTGATTATCACGTGGATGAAAGCGGCATTCGGGACAATACCATTTCTAAGAGCCGTTGGCTAACACTGCTGAAGAACGATTTGGATAACGGCCGTCCCGTCTTATACGCGGGTTTTGGCAGTGGCGGTCACTGCTTCGTGTGCGACGGTTATGACAGCAACAATTATTTTCATTTCAACTGGGGTTGGAGCGGCAATCTGAATGGTTATTTCCGTCTTGACGCTCTTGAACCGGGTGGTGGCGGCATAGGAGCGGGCGGACACGTCTATAATGAGCGTCAGATGGCAATATTCGGGTTGCGGCCCAACAAGACACAACAGGAGATTGAGGAGGAAGAAAGTGAAAACAACAGCATAGGATTGAGATTGTATTCAAAAATTACAGCCCCCGATTCTGTACGTTTCTACAAAGATTTCACCTGCTCTGTCAAGATTGCCAACTTGAACGAAACCAAAGACATCGAGTGTACTATTTGTGCTGCTCTTTTTGACGAGAACCTTGCTTTCTATGACTACGTTGACTCAATACAAGGCACCCGCCGTGCGCAACGATATTTCAACTTTGAAGCCACTTATACGGGGCGTGCGGCGTTTACTCCGGGCAAGTATTATTTAGCCTACTTTTACCGCACGAATGACAAGGGCTGGACGCTGATTGAAGGTGATGATTATAAGTCTGTTATACCATTCAAGGTTTATTATACCGATGGTATAGAGATGTACTCGGATTTTGAAATAGAAAGCGGTGAGTTCCGTCAAGGTGAGGAAGTAGAGATAAAGTTGGCAATAGCCAATGTCAAAGGCAAAGACTTCAAAGGAGCGTTTAGACTCAATCTGTCTCGAATGGAAGATGGTAAATGGTTGCAAAATATCGAAATAAAAGAAGATAAAGAGATTAAGAACGGCTATTATGTTACCTATTATTTCAAAGGCAGAGTAACCGTTGACCCTGGCACATACAATCTGCAAGCAGCATATCAGAACGATGGCGAAACATCGTGGTATTTCATTGGCAGTAAATACTATATCAATCCTCAACAGGTAGTCGTAAAAGCAAGTGAAGTGCCGACAGACCGTTATGAGAATAATAATCAGGAAAGTAAGGCATACCAACTCTACCCTGCCTTTGACATCAATGGCAATTGCGTATTCGATCTTAATGATGCAACCTTGCATATCGGAACAGATGAGGATTACTATTCCGTTTCCCTGCCGGCTGACAACGACCTATATACTGTTACCGCCCAAGTGTTTGACGCAACAATTAACAAAGGATATACAATCAGAACAATCAACTATTATTACTCTTCTTCAGACGGAGTACTCTACTCGTTTGACAGTAATGCCCGTTCATTTACCGCGCAAGGCGGGACAACTGTTTACTTCTATGTGTCTCCCTTATTGTCAGGCGGAACTGGCTCATACGGATTGAGAGTAAAAGTCCAACGTGGTATAGCAAAAAGCGATGCTATCAGCGTCAGGTATATCGCCCCTGATGATTGGGAAGCCGTATATTTCTGGGCATGGACTGCGGATGGTGATATCTTTGCCCGATGGCCCGGTATCACTCTGCAAAAAGATATGGGCGGGTACTATTCATATACGTTCGATGAAGGGCTGAAAGATATCAATGTCATTTTCAACAATGGAAACGGCGTGCAGACTATGGATCTTCCTGAACCATTAAACGAATCTGTCTGTATGACCTTTGACGGAGCCGATAAACCTGCTAAAATAATTGACTGCCTTGAACCTATTACCATTAAATATAAAGACCCTGAGAATTGGAGCAAGGTTTACTTGTGGGCATGGACAGCGGAAGGTGACATCTTCGCCAAATGGCCCGGTATGCTCTTGTTGAAAGGTGATGATGGATACTATTCGTACACTTTCGATGCGGGACTGAAAGGTATCAATGTGATTTTCAGTAATGGCGAAGGCACACAGACAATAGATCTTGCAGAGCCTGTTAATGAATCGGTTTGTATGACCTTTGACGGAGCTAACTTGCCGGCAAGAATCATATCGTGCGAAGACTCAGGTGGTACCACTGATATTTCCACAAACGATGATACTGGAAACATTTATATAATTAACGGCATAGCACATAGTCGTGGAGATATCTGTCTATATACTGTAACAGGCAAACTTGTAAGGTCAGCCAAAAATGAAATGGTACTGACTGATTTGCCATACGGCATATATATCATTCAATCAAACAAACAGACTGTTAAATATATCCGCTAAAAATCAGTATTTATGCAATTTACACATCTTCATGTCCATAGTCACTACTCTGTATTAGACGGAATGTCGAAAGTGCCGGATCTTGTTGATAAGTGCCTTCGTACTGGCATGTCGGCACTTGCCTTGACTGATCACGGTAATATGTACGGAATAAAGGAGTTTCTCGACTATGCGAAGAAAGTGAATAAGAAAGCACAAGAGGAGACTGGCGACAAAAGTTTGACCGTTTTCAAACCCATTGTGGGATGTGAGGTATATTGCGCACGACGCAGTAGAAAGAGCAAAAGCAATGAGGAAGTGACGGCTCCCAATGGCAGGAAATATATTATAGACCGTTCAGGATGGCATCTTATTCTGCTTGCAAAAAACATGCAGGGCTATCACAACCTATGTCATCTTGTAAGCGAGAGTTTTATGGATGACGCGTTCTACCATACACCTCGTATAGACCACGAACTGTTGGAGCAATATCACGAAGGACTCATCTGCTCGTCAGCCTGTCTGGCTGGCGAAGTGCCGCGTAAGATTCATACCGGCGATTTGCAAGGAGCGGAAGAGTCCGTCAAATGGTTTAAGAAACTCTTTGGCGAGGACTATTATATAGAACTGCAACGTCATCAGACGGAGAAACCTAATGGCAATCAGGATGTATATCAGGACCAGATGAAGGTTAATCCTGTCTTGATTGACCTTGCTCGCAAATACAGCATCAAACTAATAGCCACTAACGACGTGCATTTTGTGGAGGAGGAACACGCTGAGGCACACGACCGCCTGCTCTGTATCAGTACGGGTGCCAAGTTTGACGATCCCAATCGTATGCACTATACCAAGCAGGAATGGCTCAAGACACCGGAAGAGATGGCAGCCGTCTTTGCTGACATACCCGAAGCAATAGCCAATACGCAAGAGATAGTGGACAAGGTGGAATTGTATGAGATTGACTCTGACCCTATTATGCCAAAGTTCCCCATTCCTGAATCGTTTGGTACTGAAGAGACTTATCGTGAGCGTTTCACGGAGCAACAACTTTTTGACGAGTTTACCCGCAACGAGAACGGCGAGGTTGTGATGGACGAGGTGGCGGCTCAGAAGAAAGTGAAAAAGATGGGCGGAATAGACAGGCTCTACCGCATCAAACTTGAAGCTGACTATCTTGAATATCTTACGATGAAGGGCGCAGAGGAACGTTATGGCAAAGAAAGACTGGAAAACGACGAGGAGCTGAAAGAGCGGATCCGCTTTGAATTGCACACTATGAAGTCAATGGGTTTTCCCGGCTATTTTCTTATAGTGATGGACTTTATACGCGGTGCGAGAGAAGAGTTGGATGTCAGCGTAGGTCCGGGGCGAGGCAGTGCTGCGGGAAGTGTTGTGGCTTACTGTTTGCATATAACCGACTTGGACCCGCTTAAATATGACTTGCTGTTTGAGCGTTTTCTCAATCCCGACCGTATATCCCTGCCCGATATAGACACCGACTTCGACGATGCCGGGCGTGGGCGCGTGCTGGACTGGGTGAGCCGTAAATACGGAGAGACCCATGTGGCGCATATCATCACCTATGGTGTGATGGCGGCGAAGTCCGCCATCGCCGATGTGGGACGACTCCACGGCATACCGCTTCCGAAAGTGGCACAGATAAAAGCACTTATCCCCGACCGGGGTTTCCCAGACAACATAAAGGACAAGAATGGCAAACCGCCAAAGGTCAATCTGGCGAACTGCTACAAGTACGTTCCCGAACTCAAGAAGATGTACGAGGAGGGCGAGCCGGAAATCCGGTCGGTGCTGACCTATGCCAAGCAGCTGGAAGGAACCATCCGCCAGGTGGGCATCCACGCCTGCGGTGTCATCATAGGCGCGGATGACCTCACCAGGTTCGCCCCCTTGAGCAGCATCGAGGATAAAGTGGAGAAGAAACGCGTCCTCGTGACTGAATACGATGGACACGTGGTGGAGTCGGTCGGACTGATTAAAATGGACTTCCTCGGCCTGAAAACGCTGACCATCATCCGCGAATGCCTTTCCAACATCCGCAAGGCACGCGGCGAGGAGGTGGACATAGACCATATCCCTATTGACGATGCGGACACCTACCGCCTCTTCCAGGATGGCAGGACTGTGGCGGTCTTTCAGTTTGAGAGTGCCGGTATGAGAAAGTATCTCAAAGAACTGCGCCCCACTGTCATCGGCGATCTCATAGCCATGAACGCTCTTTATCGTCCCGGACCGATGCAGTACATCCCGCAGTTCATACGTCGCAAACATGGCGATGAGGCAGTTACCTACGATATACCCGTGATGGAGAAGTATCTGAAAGACACATACGGAGTTACTGTATATCAAGAGCAGGTGATGCTGCTCAGCCGTCTGCTGGCAAATTTTACACGTGGCGAGAGCGACAAGTTACGTAAGGCAATGGGTAAGAAACAGATGGCGGTGCTGCAGGAGTTGAAAGGCAAGTTTATGGAAGGCGGCAAGGCCAACGGTCACGATGAGAAGATACTGGACAAGATATGGAAAGACTGGGAGGCGTTCGCGTCATACGCTTTCAACAAGTCCCACGCCGCATGTTATTCGTGGGTGGCATATCAGACGGGCTACCTGAAGGCACACTACCCTGCTGAGTTTATGGCAGCCAATCTTACCATTTCCAAAGACGACATAAAGGAGGTGACCAAATTTATGGACGAGTGCAAGGCTTTGCATATCAATGTTCTTGAACCGGATGTTAATGAGTCCGAAATGAACTTTACGGTCAATCGCAAGGGCGATATCCGTTTCGGACTTGGCGGCATTAAGGGAGTCGGAGAAGGAGCTGTGGAAGCCATTATAGAAGAGCGCAATAAGAACGGAAAATATAAGTCGATATACGATTTTGTGGAACGCGTCAATCTGCAGTCGTGTAACAGAAAAACATTGGAATGGTTGGTAACTGGTGGTGCTTTCGACTGTTTTTCAGATATTTATCGTGAACAATTGTTAGGTTTCAA
>JAIKXR010000043.1 GCA_024683975.1 Paludibacteraceae bacterium | reverse complement strand
CCCGAGTTACATCCCCAAGTCCGGTAAGCATACTGCGTTCCTTGACTATTATTGGTCGGGGGCGGCAGGGCAGGCCAAGTGGGGGTTGGAGATTCTCGCCATAGCCTTAATCGGTATTGACACTCACGATTGCATCAGTCTGTATGCGCAGCAGACACCGGACAATATAACACTTGAACGATATGACTCTAATCTTGTCGATTGGTATGCAAAAATCGTTGAAACTTATTGCAAACAGATGCTTAAACTGTCCAGATATCTCGTGGCAGAGGCTTTCTTCGCTATAAAACCGTTTGTTGACAGAATGCTACATGTGTGGATTTGATGTGGTCAGCAGATTGCGTGACAATGCTGTTTTGTATTACTGCCTTGAAGAGAAAGACAAACATACCGGCAAAAGAGGGAAACCACGTAAATATGGAAAGAGAATTGATATCAACAACCTAGGCTAGACACACTGACAAACTCGGCTTTGCTTTTAACGCATCATTTGCAAGCGTCAATTTGGCTAAACTGACAATCAAACAACTCCATCTCAATTTGTCTGTCGGAGATATTAAAAGACTGATATCAAGCCTGTTTCTGATACGGCGAATTTTATCACAATCCGGGATTTTCCCGAATCAGCGAATAAATACTAAAATTGTCAAAGAAATACTTGATTGCGCTGCCAATGCAGCATAAAATCAAAAATATATTCCTAAAATATTAACGAACTATTGTTATTATAATTCGCCGCAAAGATACGAAGATTTGTTGAATTAACAAAATATCACGCAGACAAAATACATTTTGTCAGTTATTTAAAAGGGCAATTATTCATCAATACTCATCAATGGCCATCAATTGGTTATTCAAGTTTCGCAAGTTGTAATTTCTTATCTGACACATGTTATGGGGGCGTGTATTTCGCGTATTGGGAACAATAGGAACTATTGACGACCATTGATTAAAAATATTACGTTATTTCTTCCGCATTACTTTCGGTTCATTTTCGGTTAATTACATAACCTTTACATAACCTTCGCATAACCTTCGCATAACCTAAAATTCACAAACGATTGATTTTCCGCTAATTGCAAATTTTCAATATAGCGACCGGTGAACATCGCAAAAGTGCAGCACTTAACGCATATTAAAGAGTCCATTTTCAACCAGTTACAACCTAAATATGATGACCATTGATGACCCAAAAAAATATTAGTGGTTTATTTATGTAATTCGTGTAAAACATCACTGATTCCATATTAGCGGCAAGGATGCGGTTTTGCCGCAGAAAGATATGATGAAAAGATGATGATTTTTTGCTATATGAAGATTACGATTTTTAAGATGAAACGAAGAAATGAATAAAAATTCCGCGAAAAAAATGTACTTTCTTTAAGATTTGGTTTACTAACTTTGCGAAAATGCCAATAGGCTTTGTCGGTTTGTATAACTCATACTATTTTTACCGTGTCTGAAATATGGGGCTTTGTCAAAAACACAGTTTTTCAGACCCCAAAAAAGGAAAAAAACAAAACCACGAATATCAAAACAAAACGGTATATGAAACGTTTTAACCACAATACTGAAAGTATCAGTTTCAAGAAGATGACCAAGGTGATGAATGTCAAATTGCATTATGTATTGCTCATTTGGGCAGCATTAGCATCAAACTTACCCATTAACGCCGCTTGGACGGGCAGCGGCCAGGGGACAAAGCAGGGTGGAGTATGGTATGTGTTGTATGAGACGGGCGAAAGTTCTATAAACACTATCGGAAACAAGTCGTATAATCTTTCAGGTCCCGGCGCCCAATTGACATTTGAAGCCAAGCGAAGTTCATGGGCTGGGGCAGGCTCACTGAAGGTAACGGACGGAACAACGACGTTTTATAACGATAATCCCGGAACCAGTTACGCATCAAAGGGACCGTATTCCGTCAATATAGATGCCACAAGCATAAAATTTTATACGCAAACGGGCGCCACCTTGAAAAAGTATTTCAAGAACATCAAGGTTACGATGGCGCAGTATATAGAGAACCCGTCATCCACCTCGTTGGCGTTCGGGGAAAGCAAAGTGGACGATGCTTCCACGACCAAGACGTTCACCATCGCGTGGTGCAACGTGCCTGCAATGACTTATACGGTATCGGGTACGGGGCACGAAAAAGTAAGTGTCAGCATCGCCAACAACTCGGAGGCGGGCAAATACAACACCGCCACTGTCTCGGTGACATACAGCCACGATGCCGCAAGCACGCTCAATGCCACTCTCAATATAGCAGACACCTACGGCTCGTATTCCAAGAATATCTCCCTGACGGGTTCGACAACCAAGTATGACCAGACCATCACGTGGAGCAACAGGGACGATATACCAGACAACCTTATGGTAGGGGCTACGCCGTCCATCACGGCTTCCACCACCAGCGGACTGGCTATTACCTACACATCTTCCAATCCGTCCGCATTAGGCGTGGACGCAAACGGTCACATGAACGCGCTCGCGGTCGGCACCGCCACCATCACGCTTTCGCAAGCCGGCAACTACAAGTACAATGCCGCCGCCAACGTGACCAAGACCTTTAATGTGAAGTCCAAAGACACCCCCATTTTCACCCCCGATGGCTTCACCACTGCCAACAAGGCACTGAAAGTGGGCGACAAAGTGACTTTGGACGTGGCGTATGTCAGCAGCGGGCTGGCGGGCGACTTCAAGGCGGCATACGATTCGCAGTATTTCAATGTTACCCGCAGCGGCAACACCATCACCATCGAAGCCACCAACGCAGGACTCGGTAAGACCGTACAGTTCACCCAAACCGAGAACAGCACCATCTTCGGGGCAAGCGAGACATACACATTTGATATAACGAAGATAGAAAACACGTTGGGTGTCGGTTCGACAACATACGAAATCTATGTGGGCGAGCAGTCGCCCATTGTCAGGAACGGACAGAACAGCGATGCGGAGGTGACGACCACCACCACGGACGGGACGGTTGCATACTATGATGTGGAAAGCAACCGGATAGTGGCGCAGAACACTGGCAACCAGTCGTTCGTAACCAAGGACGTGACCATCACCATCAGTCAGGCCGCCACGTATAAATATACCGCCTCGACGCACACCGTTACCGTTACGGTGAAGAAGCACGTGCCTGTGTTCACATGGCGCAGCGGGGATGTGTATTTCGATAACACCTATACCGACTACCTGACCAGTACGGGAACCAACACGTTCTCCGTTTCGTCCTCTACTGATGCGGAAGTGGCGTATCTGACGAACGGCACGACAGCCATGCGGCTGACACTCAACACCCGCTACAAGAAAGCCTCGACCACGCTGACCGTCACGCAGTCAGAAAGTTACTATTGGGCGGAGCATACCGAGACCAAGACCGTCACACCCGTCTTCGCCTCCAACCACGTGCCTTTCACGTTCTCGCAGGCGATGTTCAACACCAGCTCCATCAAAGTGAACAGTGTCGGTGATAATAGTTGGGACGGTGGCATCCGGTTAGGTGACGGTTCTGCGTTTAACTGGGACGACAAGTATGTGGACATCCGTTTTGAGGGTGTTCCCGACAAAGTGTCATTCAACTTCTCTCATTATTCGGGCATTTCTATTCCTACGAGTATGGACCAGCGGGTAATGGAGAGCGCCAACGGCTCTGATTGGACGGAGATATGGACAGACACGGAGAACCGCAAGAACGGAATAGACCAGACTTTCAGTCTATCACCCGGCACACGTTATCTGCGTTTCTTCTATTCAGGCAATTATACTGGCTATTACAAGAACGTGCAGGTTACGCAGCGCAGAGAACTGCAGGCGGTACGTTCTGCATCCGACTGGACAAAAGTGACCGTGATTGATTTCGGCGAGAACGAGATCACCGTTCCGGCTGCGGACCAGACATTCTATTTGTTCTACGCTTCCGCCGGCCACAACGTGACACTCACAACGAACGACCCCGCATTCACGGTAGTTCCCACTTCCTATTCCAACATCGGCGGCGATCAATACGGAACAACACCCGTCAAAGTATCATACAGCACCGCCTCGCAGCATAACAACCAAAGCGCGACACTTACCATCACGGACGAGAACGGAACACACTCAACTGTTACGCTCAAAGGACGGACGAACAAGAAGGTGCCGACCGTTACATGGTCTTCGGAAGCTGCCTCGTTCAATGCGGGGGATGTCCTGTCGGCTACGTCCGCAGAGGGAACGACCGTCACGCTGTCTGCCGCAGGCTTTGAGGAGTATGTCGCCTGCGAGGGGAACACGGCTACTATGATTCAGGCTTGTAACGAGGATGTGACCGTTACGGCAAACGTTGCCGAGAACGCCACGTTCGCTGCGGCTTCCTATACCAAGACCATCCATGTCACCAATAAGACCAAGCAGACCATCACGTGGAATCAGACGTTCAACCGCCTGAAAACAACCGATGACACGAAATCCATTACCCTCAATGCCACCGCCTCGTCGGGACTGCCTGTCACCTATTCATTAGCAGGCGACAAGACCGGGCTGACACTGACGCAAAGCGGCAATGTCTGGACGCTGACCTATACCGCCACGCCGTGCGCCAACACCACCATCACCGCCATGCAGGCGGGCAACGAGGAATATGCCGAGGCGACACCTGTCTCGCTGCCCGTCAAGGTGATTGACCCGACGGCTCTGTGCGGCACGAGTGAGACACTGATTGACAGAGCAGACGCATTCAATCTCAAGTCTGATGCCTCTTATCCACTTAATATACCGCAGCAGATCACTTTCAAGGTGCGCAAGAGCGACATAAAGTTTCTGGGTATAGCCGTGGTCTATACGGGTGACTTCAAGGTCAAACTCTACAACAAGAACGGCAACGAAATTTACTCGCATACCATTTCGCACAATGACATCTCTGTGAACAGCGATTATACGCTGACCATCAACACGTCCAACGTCGCCAACCTCATTGAGGCGACCTCCATCAAACTGATTTCCGAAGCCACGCGGTGGGGCTATGAGGTGCAGTCTCTGGCCTATACGCAGCAGCAGTACTGCACGACGGACAAGAGCGCGCTGTCGTTCACAGGTTCAGCCAATGCGGAGACCCCGGCGCAGACGTTCACCGTCTCCTACTGCAACTACCCGATGGAGGTCGAATCGACCAACCCGAAGTTCCATCTGACGAACACCTCTTTCGGCGACTGCGGCGAGTACGGGACAGCCACTGTTTCGGTCATCTATGCCCCGGGCGACTTCTCCGGCGAGGAGAGCGGAACGATACAGATAAAGGACAATACGGGTGCGGTGCGCGCCACGGTCAATGTGACAGGCGTGAGCGCGAAAGTGGGTCAGTCCATCATCTCGCACAATGTGACCACCGCTTACCAGACCACCGACCAAGTGACGCTGACAGCAGAGACAAGTTCGGGTCTGAACAACTTCACTTTCTCGGCTTCACCTGCTGATGTGGCTGTATTCGACGGCAATGTGATGACTTTTGTACGTTCGTGCGCCAACCTCTCCATCACTATCTCCGAGCCGGGCAGCAACGGCTACAACCCCTGCTCAACCACCATCGAAGGCATCGTGGTGACGAAAGTGACTCCTGATGTGGTTGCGCCTTCGGGTTCTGACATTCATTACCTTGACAACCTCGCGGAGAGTACCATCAGCGGCGGTTCGGCTTCGGCTACGTATCACGGAGCGGCCAACACCAATGTTCCGGGTTCGTTCGCCTGGACCACAACGCATGTCATCAGCGACGGGCAGGGAACGCACAGTTATCTTGCCACGTTCACGCCGGAGAACACCGACCTTTACAACTCAACCACGTGCTACGTTGAAATCAATATACTCCGTGCCACAACGCCTGATATCGCTTTCAACAACGCCTCTATACTTCTTTCGGATGCAGCCAACAGCCGTTACACGTATCAGACGCTGACAGACCTTGTAACCACCCTGCCGCAGTACAACCCGATGGCTAAAGAGACTTTCACCTTCGCCGTCAAGTCGGTTGACCATTCAGGTTACCTCTACTCATCGGCTACTACAGGAACAGGCATTATTGACAACATCGCGCATACGTTCTACGCAACGGAGGCGGGTGTCTATACGGTTACAGGCACATCTCCGCAGACCGACTACTACGAGTCACGCTCCATTGACTTCACGGTGACTGTGAACAAGCGTCCGAACTTCATCACTGTTCACAACGCAACGTCCGCCGTTGCCGGTGACGTGGCTTATTCGACATCTATTTACACCGATGCGACAGAGAACGGTATGACCATCAGTGCCACCAACACTGATGAGGTGAGCGCACCGATTACCGTGACCCAGACAGCAGGAGCAAACATTGTGGCGTTTGACCGTGACCAGGCTACGGTTACATCAAACTCGCTTCTCGGCGAGGCGAGATGGCTTGTGGAGCAGCCGGAGAACGCCTATTATGCAGCCACCAATACATATTTCACTGTTGAAGTTATTCTCAGGCCGTCGGCTACCTGCAATCTTTACTACGATGGCACCGAGTATGACGTGAACAACGGAATAACCGACTTCCAAGGACAAGTAGGACATACCTACAATATATCAGAAGGCCAGTATGCCGAAGCAGTCTATCTGACCGCCAAGAGGGCTTTTGCCGGAATTGACAGATTTTACATTCAGTACTCTACAGACAACGGAAGCACATACACTGATTTGACGGGTGAACTTGATTTAAAGACTTCGTACAAGACTTTCGGTCCGTATAATTTCCCCGAAGGGGCGATTGTGACCAATGTAAGAACCATATCCAAGACAGGCGGCACGTTGAGTACGCACTTCAAAGACCTCCGCATCACCCGCAGAACCGTTCTGGAAGCCGAGCCAATCAATATAACCACCACCGCCGCCTCACTGCCTGTCTATGTCAATCAGCAAGGCGTAGGTACGCTCACGATTGACTGGAGTTGCTCCAACGGCGGCGATATCCATATTGTTTCCGACAACAGCAAGTTCACCTTCGAAACGGAAACTATAGAGAACACCGAATGTGCCAACGGACACACTCTCGTTAAGGTTTATTACCGCTCCAACCGCGCAGGAACAGACAACGCTACCGTTACCATTTACAACGAAACGCACAATATACAGGTAGCCGTCTCGGGTACAACCCAACGCACTCCGCAAACCATTGAATGGCTCGTCAATGATGAACAAGTGCAACCTAATGACAACGGTTATATAGCCGTACACGTTGGCGATGATATACAGGCGCGTACCAACCGTGGTCACATCGTACTCTTCCAATCAACTTCGGATGCCGAAGTACTATCTATCAGTGATAACCAACGCAAACTCATTCCTAATACCGTTGGTACCGCTGATGTTAATGCGCACGGACTTAACACCGACGAGGAGAGCGAATACACCACCGTTGACCAGACGATGCGCTTCGTGGTAACAGAGGACATCATACAGACCATTGTCTGGAACCAGACTTTCCTCACTCTCGTATATGACGAAGAGAACAATGCCATCAGTCTCAACGGCTATGCGACTTATACTGACAGCAAAGGTAAGACCAAGAATCGTGCCGTCACCTATACGGTTGCCGACCCCACTGTTGCTTCAGTAGAAGGTGACGTACTCACCCTCCTCCGTCCGGGACAAACAACCATCACGGCTCTTGCTTCCGGAGGCGAAATAGACGGTGAGAATTTCCTTGCCGCCACCAAGACACTCAAGGTTGTTGTCCGCGACCCCAACGCGCCTTGCGAAACCTATATCTATACCCAGACTGAAGAAGAAAAACGCGATCTCGGCTGGAACTGGACCCAGGAAGACAAGACGGCAACAGTAGTATATGACCTGCAGGCATACGGTGAGCCGCGCACCTGTAATTTTGACTATTGGGGAACCTCCCAGAAAGACCTTGCCGGCGTGTCGTATTTTGCTCCCGGTATAGTCAAGGTGGAAGAATACTACAACGGCGCATGGCACTTGGTTGCCGACAATCTGCCGCAGACCAAGCAGGATCAGTCGCAGAATTCAGGTGACCTGCAGCTCTCTGAAAAAGCCACCAAAGTGCAAGTGACAGTCTATGGACCGCTTGAGGACAAGATAGCGTTTGTCCCGGTGAACAAGTGGCCTACTGGATACTTTTATGTGAACAATATGACCATCACTCTTGCCCGCTACCTCCACCCGTCTGTTGACACACTCCGACTTGGCGAACAACTCATCTTCGCTCCGTTTACCAATGCTGAACCGATTACACTCAATTATAGCAATATACACGGACCGTTAACACTTACGTCCGACAATCCGAAGTTTGCCGTTTCGCCTCGCACTATTCAGGGCGAATGTGGTGACCACGGCTCATATCCTTTGCAAGTCACCTACACGCCGGACACCGAGCAGATACCCGACACCGCCCACATACGCATCACAGACGGACGTATAGACACAACTATCCTTGTTACGGGTATGGGACGCGCTATTCCCACCTATACATTCACAGGCGATGCAGGCACAACCGACAAAGCTGATGCCGACAACTGGGACGAGGAGGGTATTCCGAGTGTGCGTGACTGGCGCGTGATAGTGGAGAAAGATATGAAACTGACCGAAGGACAAAGCCTCGAATCGAACATATTTGTTATAAAACAAGGTGCCACCGTCACTGTAGGCGATGGCGCGACACTGACCATCGGTGGTGGCTTCCCGTCTAACGAGAAACAAGGTAACATCATTGTGGAAGAAGGTGGTATTCTCAATTTCACTGATGTGAAGATCTATGGCAAGGCCCAAGTCAATGACCTTACGCTCTGCTCCTCAATAGGTGATAGAGACGGTTCGGGCAAGTCAGGTCAGATTCACAACATTGAGCAACTCGATTTGAAAGGCGATGCATACTTTGAAATAGCTCTTGATGCTTCAGGTGCTTGTTCCAAAGGTTGGTATGACTTTACCGTTCCTTTCATCACCCACTCAAAGACTGTGACACGCCGTGACAATACAACTGGCGAGATAAAGCAGATTGTTGAAGGTACCAATTTCTACTTTATGAACTACAGCGAAAGCCGCAGTCTTGACGGCTGGGGTTGGCACCGTTACGGTTCAACTTACCTCTATCCGGGCGAACTCTATACCATCACCATCGATGATGTGGACAATGTATATCGGTTCAAAAAGGCTAAAAACAAGTCATGGTCCGACTCAAGCCGTATGTCAATGGCCTGCTCCGACATAGATGACCCGAAACGCGGCTGGAACGCTATAGGAAACGGTACGTTCACATATACCAATGTGGCTGCCGATACTGATAACGAGGACAATAAGATTCAGTATTTGCAAATCTATGACCATCCGACCAATACCTATATACCTGTCAGCATTGACGAATATACCTTCGTTGTAGGTTCAGCCTTCCTCGTTCAGACTCCTGTGGCACAATCGATGCTCTTTACAGAGCCAGCCACATCAGGTTCATTGCAGGCTCCTGGTCGCGGTCACGATGAGAAAGCCCAAGCATTCACACTTGTTCTGAATGATGAGAATGGCGAACAAACCATTGACCGGCTCTTCGTCAGCGCAACCGAAACGGCTACAGGCAATTATCAGATTGGTCGCGATGTTTCCAAACTCGGAACAATGAGCGAGTCGAAAGTGGCACGTCTGTGGGCTTCGGCATACGACTTCAAACTTTGTGCCGTTGAGTCACCGCTCATTAATGGAAACGCCCGCATTGCGCTTGGTCTGTATGCTCCGGTCAAGGGTTCGTACTTGCTTGATATAGCCAAGGCTCCGGCAGACGCTTCGCTCTATCTCACTTACGACGGGAAAGTCATCTGGAATCTCTCGTCATCTCCTTATACGCTCTATCTCAACCAGGGCGAGAACAACCACTACGGACTGATGTACATCCAAGATATGCGTCCCGTTCCGACCGGTATTGACCAAGCGGAAACATCCGGTGAAGTGCAGAAATTTATCCACGAAGGTGTGCTTTATATCAACCAGAACGGAGTGATATATGACACAACAGGCAAAAAAGTGAAAAATGTTAACGAATAATTTGGTCATATCGTAAATAAATAAGACCTTTGCCGCCGCTATGAAGAAGAACTATACAATGCCGCAAGTGGGAGTTATAACCCTTCAGGCGGGGGAAAGACTGATGTGGGAGTTGGAGAACTCATCGAGAAAGGACGATCCGGCGCAGGATGATGCCCCCGGTAGAAAAGTGACATTCAGAAGTTTGCGCCTGCAGTGGTAATATAATGGGAATGGTTGTTACGTAACGAATGTTTATAATGATCGCTACGTTGCAACCGTTTTTTTTTGTGTAGTTGTTCCTTTATGAGATTAAACAAAAAGCAGATATGCGTATGATAATAGATAAATCAATGTAACTAACCATATTACAAATACTTAAATCTCTAAAAAATGAAAAAGACACTTTTATTGTTCGTTATGGGACTCTTCACTCTTGGCGCAAGCGCACAGTTGAGTATGTCCTCTCGTACCGGTCAGGAAATTATTGACAAAACCGATTATTACATTGTCGCATACGAGGGCAATATCTATCAAATCTTCTTGCAGGACTACTTCAAGAGCCGTGAGATATCTGTAAGTCTCGGTTCTGATCGTACACAAGCCGCTAAGACTGTAGGCGACATACTCATGTGGATGAAGAGTGCAAAAGCAGGTGAAGTTAACCGCATTACAGAAGCAAATGAGTCATATAACTTCGTAAAGGCGGATGGCAAAACACTGCTCGTTTCAGTAGGTGACAGTGAATATTGTATGGCTGCATACAATGTACTCGTTCCCGCATTGAAAAAATACCGTCGTTTTATCACCGATGCAACGGCTCTTCCCAACACCATCGGACACATCACCGTATCTGATTTGAAAAAGATCCAGAAGAAACTCAGCAAATGATTGACTATATTCGTGGTTCACTGACAGAACTCAATCCGGCTCTGGCAGTGATAGATGCAGCCGGTGTGGGCTACGCGATCAATATCGCGTTGCCCACTTACTCCTTTCTGCAACCACTCGAAAATAAGGAAGTTAAACTCTTTATCACAGAGATTATCCGCGAAGACACGCACGACCTATACGGTTTTCCATCTAAAGGCGAAAGATCTTTGTTCGAATTGCTGCTTACCGTTAGCGGTATAGGGGCCAATACCGCACGAATGATTATGTCCGCTTTCAGTGCAGGCGAAGTGCGGCAGATAATAGCCACAGGCAATGCACGCCAGCTCAGCCAAGTCAAAGGTCTCGGTCCGAAGACGGCTCAAAGAGTAATAGTTGACCTCAAAGACAAAGTGCTGAAGATTGACCTCGGTATGGCGGACAAACCCGAAACCGGAATAAGCGATTCAGGAACATCCGGTCATAGCCCTGTGCGCGACGAGGCTGTCAGCGCACTCACTATGCTCGGCTTTGCGCAGTCGCCTACCGCAAAGGCTGTGGACAAGATACTGCAAGATAGTCCTGCATATACAGTTGAACAAGTTATCCGTCTGGCTCTCAAAATGCTGTAAGAGATGTTTTAGCAAGGCAACTGCCTTAATGAAGCAGATATAGTATAGCAACAATACAAAAATCAAGCAATCGGTTAAACCTCTCGTGAGACGACACACACTAATATTACTCCTGCTTTTGCCGCTCTTGATAAAAGCGCAGACTCCCCAGCAGACACCTCAACAGATGCACTCTGACTCAGTTCAGCGTGCCGACACAGTAGGCAGTATAGTGTCGCCTTCGCTGCCTACACCGGACCAGACGGTGCAGACAACAGTTGAGTATCAGCCATTGCAGAACACATACCTGCTCAGAAACAAGATAGGTGAGTTGGACATAGAGTCGCCTTATCTGATGTCAGCTGAAGAGTATAAGCAATATCAAGAAAGGCAGTTCATACGTAAGTACTGGCAGCAGAAAATAGGAGAAGTGGAACACAACAACGAAAGGAAGTTTGACATAACTGATATGAAGTTCAATATCGGTCCGGCTGACAAGGTTTTCGGTCCGGGCGGTGTGCAACTCAAGCTGCAAGGTAGTGCCGAACTCATTTTCGCTTTCAACCACCAATTCGTGGATAACCCCGCTCTGACACGCAGGGCTAAAAACAACAACGTTTTTGATTTTGATGAGAAGATACAAGTCAATGTTAACGGTAAGGTGGGTGATCGCCTTAACCTGAATATGAGTTACAACACAGAGGCAACCTTCTCATTCGACCAGCAGAACATCAAACTTGCATACAAAGGACAAGAGGATGACATCATACAGTCAGTTGAGGGCGGCAATGTGTCGCTCGACCTGAACTCGCAACTGATAAGAGGCAGCCAGGCTCTGTTCGGCGTAAAAACCAACCTTAAATTCGGGCGGCTGAAGGTGCAGGCAGTAATCAGCCAGCAGAACAGTGATGCGCAGCAGGTCTCATCGGAAGGCGGTGCGCAGATGACCAAGTATGAAGTTACCGCTGACCACTATGACGAAAACAAACATTTTTTCCTGAGTTACTATTTCCGTGACCGTTTTGAGACGGCTATGTCCACCCTTCCATACGCATCTTCCGGTGTGACAATAAACCGTATAGAGGTATGGGTTACCAACCGTCGCGGTACGTATGACCAAGCGCGTAATTTTACCGCTTTCATCGACCTTGGTGAAGGTAATGTAACTCACCTCCTTGACCAAACACTATACACTGGTAATGATGTTGCCACACCCGCCAACCGTAATAACGCCTTATACGAACAGTTGATGGGTATGGGCGATAATATACGTTCTATCTCGCAGATAACCACGGCATTGCAATCAAAAACAAACTGGGTGAGCGGAGAGAACTACGAGAAAGTAGAGTCAGCACGGTTGCTGACATCCGGAGAATATACGCTCAATCCTACACTCGGTTTCATATCTCTTCGTACCGCCCTTAATCAAGACGAGGTTCTGGCTGTGGCATACGAATACACCTATGGAGGACAGGCTTTTCAGGTGGGTGAGTTCTCCACTGATGTCCCGACTTCTTCTACTACAGGAAACGCGTCTCCGGCACTCATTCTGAAGTTGCTTAAGCCGTCTAACAACTCTCCACATGCAGCAAATCCTACCCGTAAGGGTGAACATTATGGCTCGTGGGACTTGATGATGAAGAACTTCTATTCGCTCGGCGCATCTACTATGTCAAGCGATAAGTTTGAACTGTATGTCCTCTATCGCAACGACTCGGTAGGAACCCAGCTGCAATATCTGACAGAAGGACCAGTCAAGAGCAAACAACTGTTGCGCGTTCTCAATGCCGATCGGCTTGATTCTAAGAACAACGCCTCTCCGGACGGAAGGTTCGACTACATAGAAGGTTACACCGCTTTCAGTTCGACAGGACGGATAATGTTCCCCGTACTCGAACCTTTTGGCAGTCACCTCGCTTCTCAATTAGGCAATGACCCCGAATTGGTGAAGAAATATTGCTTCCAGGAACTTTACGACTCAACGCGGGTGGAAGCACAGGAGATGACCGAGAAGAATAAGTTTGTGCTTCAAGGCAAGTACAAAGGCACCAACAGCAGCGAGATACGTCTCAATGCAATGAACGTACCGAGAGGTAGCGTCAAAGTGTCAGCGGGCGGTGCCACTCTGACTGAGAATGTGGACTATACTGTGGACTATACGATGGGTGTGGTCACTATTCTTAATCAGTCAATTCTTGATGCAGGAACGCCCGTCAATGTGCAGCTTGAGAACCAATCGACATTCTCAATGAAGCGCAAAGGTCTGTACGGGGCTAACTTGCAGTACGATTTCAGCAAGGATTTCAGCGTTGGCGGTACTGTTATGTATATGCACGAGGCACCGCTTACCACCAAGGTCAATGCCGGTAGCGAGCCGCTCAGCAATATGATTTGGGGACTCAACCTCAACTATCAGAAACAGTTGAACTGGCTGTCTAATGCAATAGACGAAGTTCCGTGGATGTCGGCTACTGCACCCAGTTCGTTCCAAATCGGTGCAGAGTTTGCCCATCTTGTACCGGGACATACTAATGAGGTGGGTAAAGCCGGTACGGCTTATATGGATGACTTTGAGGCCACTACAACAGGAATAGATATCCATTATCCTACCAACTGGTTTCTTGCCTCCACACCTTCTGATCCTGCTAACGGTTCGACCGATACTTACTTTGAGGACGCACGACTGAGTAACGACTATGACTACAACCGTCACCGCGCACATATCAGTTGGTACACAGTTGACCCCATCTTCGGTCATCCGCAGACCAATACACCGATGCACATCAAGTCCGACCCCGAAGCCTTGTCAGACCATCGTACACGTATAGTCTATGAGCAGGAGATTTACCCCAACAAGGAGGTTTTGGCAAGCGAGGACACACGTATGACCGTGCTTAACCTCAGTTACTATCCTGCAGAACGCGGACAATACAATATCTCTGCTGACCGTATGAACAACCGTGGAGAACTGATTGAACCTGAGAAAAACTGGGGCGGTATTATGCGTCGGTTGGACAATACGGACTTTGAAACCTCTAATATAGAGTACATACAGTTCTGGCTGATGGATCCGCGCTTGACTAACGAAGAGAGTTTCACGGGCGGTGACCTGTATATAAACCTTGGTGACATCAGTGAAGACATATTGCGCGATGGCAAAAAATCTTTTGAGCATGGTTTGCCTCTCAACGAAACTGACCGTACTACGCTTGACTCAACGGCTTGGGGGTATGTGCCTCGCACTACGAGTACTACAGTAGCTTTTTCCAATGAATCAGGCGCACGCGAAAGACAGGATGTGGGCTTAAACGGACTCAGTACGGCGCAGGAGTTCGCCTTTGAGTATAACGGCAAACACCCGTACGCTGACTATGTGGCAGCACTTCGTTCTATACTTGACCCTGATATCATAACGTTGTGGCAGCAGGACGCTTACTCTCCATTGCGTGACCCTGCCGGTGATAACTACCATTACTATCGCGGAACGGACTATGACCAGGCGGAAACACCGGTTTTGATGCGCTACAAGCACGTGAATGGTACGGAGGGTAACTCGCCTGAAAGTAGCAGCAATGACAATTACGGAACGGCATGGACTCTGTCGCCTGATATAGAGGATATCAACCGTGACAATACGCTTAACGAAGCGGAGAAATACTTTGAGTATCACGTGTCGCTTGACCCAACTCAATTGCAAGTGGGTATGCAGCATATTTCAGAGAAACTTGAAACAGATGTCGCTCTCAAGAACGGTCAGACGGTTAAGGTGACGTGGTATCAGTTTAAGATTCCTATCAAAGGCAATCACGTGCGCGCCGTAGGTAATATACGCAACTATAAGTCTATCCGCTTTATGCGTATGTATATGACCGGTTGCAAGCAGACCACCCACCTGCGTTTTGCCACTATGGAACTTATTCGCGGTGAATGGCGCAACTATTCTAAAGGATTGTACTACAACTCATCGACCAATCAGTACAACACTACGCTTCCCGGGTCGAATGCTTTGCTTGACGTGCAGGCCATTAATATAGAGGAGAATGGTGCCCGCTCACCGATTAACTATGTATTGCCTCCCGGCATTTCTCGTCAGACCGACCCGGGTCAGGCACAACTTATTGCGCAGAACGAACAGGCATTGGTACTCAACGTCAACAACCTTCAGCATAACGATGCTTTGGCAGTATATAAGAATGTCACTTTTGATCTGCGCAACTACAAGCGTTTGCAGATGTTTGTTCACGCCGAAGCCATAGATTCTGATTCTGAAAACGAGAAGGTGCAGGATGGTGACTTGAGTTGTTTCATACGTATCGGTTCGGATTTGAAGTACAATTATTATGAGTACGAGATACCTCTGACAATCACCCAGCCCGGTGTCTATAATAATGACAACGTGCGTGACCGCGCTATTGTCTGGCCACAGCAGAACGAGTTTGACTTCCCGCTGTCAATCTTTACTGATGCCAAGACGGCGCGCAACAAAGCCAAACGTTCGGGCGACCGCAGCGTGGGAAACAACATACCTTACGTCATTTACGATACGGATAACGGTCGTCCCGACAATAAAGTTACCGTGATGGGTAATCCGACTCTTGGCGAAATAGAGACTGTGATGATAGGTGTCCGCAACCGCAAGAACAACCTTACGGGCGGTGTTAATGGTGAGGTCTGGGTCAATGAGTTGCGTATGTCGGAATTCAACGAGGAAGGCGGTGTGGCCGCTCTTGCCAACGCAGCACTCAAAGTGAGCGACTTGGCACAGGTTAACCTTACCGGCAGATTAGAGACGGCGGGTTTCGGCAGCATAGAGAGCAATGTGCAGACACGGAATATGGAAGACCGCTACAATGTTGCTGTCAGCGCGGCTCTTGAGGCTGGCAGGCTTGTTCCGCAGGAAGCACACTTGCAGATACCGCTGTATGTAAGTTACTCGAACGAGTTGCAGTCGCCCAAGTATGACCCGATTGACTCCGATGTCAGACTCAAAGATAATTTGGACACATACACCACTAAAGCGGAGAAGGATTCGGTTCGCAGTATGACCAATACGAAAAGAGAGAACATATCTTTCAGTGCAAGCAACATCAAGGTGGATATCCACTCGAAGAAAAAAAATATGTTCTACGACCCTGCCAACTTCTCTTTGTCGGCAGCATACAACAAGCAAAAGGAGAGTTCGCCGGAACTTGAGAACAACCAGACCTCTTCTCAAAAAGGGTCGTTCAACTATGCTTATTCGTTCAATCCGCAGCCGTGGGAACCGTTTAAAAAGAATGACAAGGTGAAAGAAATCAAACTGCTCTCGGAGTTGAACATCTACTATCTGCCGCAGTCTTGGTCGTTCAATACTAATATGCAGCGCACGTTCACTGCTCTTCGTATGCGCGACTTCAATACCTTTGACCAGTCATCGGCTGCTCTGCCGCCTACTTTCTCGAAGGACTATATGTGGGATCGAAATTTCGACTTCAAGTTCGACCTGACCAAGAACCTCAAGTTCACTTTCCATACGGCTATGAACGCAACAGTGGACGAAGGTTATTATACACCCGAAATTATCAGGGACTACGGATTCACCCACGACTACTATGAGGGTTGGAAAGATACATTGTTGCGCAGTATGGGTACATGGGGTACTCCATATACTTACCAGCAGGTGTTCACCGCATCGTGGAACGTGCCGTTCAACCGCATTCCTTATTTGGATTGTCTGACAGGTAATATCTCCTACAACGGCACTTATACATGGAATCGTACTGCAGGCTCAACCACTAATCAAAACCTTGGTAATACGGTGGCTTCAACGCGTGCCATACAGGCAGACGGACAGTTTAACCTCGAAACGCTGTATGGCAAGAGTAATTATTGGAAACAGATGACTCAGCGTATGTCTGCCCGTCCTGTTCGGAAAAATAATTTCCGCGAGAAGAAATATACGCAGTCAGTTGCACTTGAGAAAGGCAAACCTGCCACTATCACTCACCGTCTCGGGTCGAAGACACTGAAGGTAGAAGTGAAGGATGCGGATGGTAATACTGTTCCCGCACGGCTCAATCCTGTGGATAATAATAGTGCCACCTTGACAGTACAGCAGGATGTGGCATCTGCTGCAATAACCATTACAACCAAAGACCCGTCAGAGCGCACGCCGGCAGAGAAAGCGTTGGACTTTGCCGCTTTCTTCGGTACAATGGTAAGGCGTGTGCAAGTGACTTATCGTCAGACCAACTCAATGACTGTTCCGGGTTTCAATCCTATGCCGGGCTTTATGGGGCAACGTCACGTGGACAATATGTATGCTCCGGGCTTTGATTTCGCCTTCGGTTTCTTCAAGGACGACTTTGTACAACAGGCTAAGTCCAGCGGTTGGTTGTCGCTTTCATCGGATGTGGTGCAGCCCGCCGCATCTGCTGTCACGCAGGACTTCGACTATAAGGTTACGCTTGAACCATTCCCCGGCTTCAAAGTACAGGTTAATGGTAAGCGTTATGAGGCGCAGTCTGTTTCGATGCTTTTCGGTCGTTTGGACGAGATGACCGACTACACGTTGCAGCGCAATGCCACCGGCTCATTCAATATAACGCAGATTGCTATTGCTACCGCATTTGACAAAGTGGGTAATGCTTCGACTATGTTTGCTTCGAAGACTTTTGACGAGTTCCTTGAGAACCGTGCTTTAATGACCCAACGAATTGAGAACCGTTATCTCGGTGTCCGTTATCCCACCGGTTCTACCTTTATACCTGATTCGTTGGTAGGTAAAACATATGCAGGGGGGCGCGTCAATTCAGCCACAGCTGATGTGCTAGTCCCCGCTTTCCTTGCTACTTATACGGGTGCCGATGTGTCGCGTATATCTTTCAATCCGTTCATATCGCTGTTGCGAACGATGCCTAACTGGAGTGTGTCGTTTGACGGATTAGGCCGTCTGCCGTGGATGCGTGACAATTTCCGTTCAGTCACTTTGACCCATGCATACACTTGTAAATACGCTATCGGTTCGTACTCATCTTACTCTACATGGGTTGGAGCCGACAGTCGGGACATGACGCTTGGTTTTACACGTGATGTGACCACGCAACTGCCGACTCCGTCCGCCGCATACGACATCTCCTCCGTTAACTTGCAAGAGTCATTCTCGCCTCTGATAGGTGTCAATATGACGATGAAGAACTCGCTTGCTCTCAAAGCCGAGTATCGTAAGCAGCGTAATATCGCGCTCAATGTAACTTCTGTTCAATTGACAGAAGGACATACCAATGAGTTTGTAATTGGAGTGGGATACACTGTTAAGGACTTCCACTTTACGAAGAAGAATCGTGACGGCAAGCAATCGAAAGTGAGCAACGACCTCAAACTTAATGTAGATGTAAGTTATAAGAACATTATGACTTTGCTGCGTAAGGTAGAGGAGAACTTGACACAGGCTTCGTCCGGTAACCGCGTATTGGGTATTAAGATTAGTGCCGACTATGTTGTTTCGCAGCGTGTGAGCCTCAAACTCTTTTATGACCACGAAGGCAACACACCACTCATCTCCAATTCGTATCCTATCAATACTGACAATGCCGGTATTTCTGTCAAACTTATGCTGACGAGATAATCGTATGCTATAACTAACGGGACAACTGTCGTTTACGATTATGCGGATAGCCCTTATCGGTCCAGAGTCTTGCGGTAAGTCCTCGCTCTCTGTGGCACTTGCAGACAGACTTGATGTACCTTGTGTAAAAGAGTATGCCCGCACTTACGTTGAACGTCTTTCACGTCCTTATACCTATCGTGATGTGTCGGCTATTGCTCACCGGCAGATAGAAGAGTTGCGCCGTTTCCCTGATGCTGTTTTTGATACCGAATTGATAATCACGCAAGTATGGATGCGGCGATGCTATGGCCGCTCACCGTGGTGGATTGAACGGGCGATGCATCAGTTCCCTGTTGGTTTGTACCTCGTTTGTGCGCCTGATCTTCCGTGGCAGGCAGACCCGGTAAGGGAAAATCCAGATTGCAGGGACGAATTGTTTAGAATCTATTTGTCGCGTGTAAAAAGAACAGGCACACCTTACTGCGTCATACGCGGAACGGACTTTGATAACCGCTTGCAGCAAGCCTTGACGCAGTTATTGCCCCTTACCGTTGAAGATGACCGAAATGGTCAGGATTAGTATCTTGATATCCAAAAGTAGCGACATGTTTTCCATATAGGCGATGTCGTAATTTAGACGTCGGATCATCTTCTCCATTGTGTCTGTATAACCAACGCGGATGGGTCCCCAACTGGTCAGCCCCGGACGTATCTTGTAAAGCAGACAGTAGTAAGGTGCCTGTTGTTCAATCAGGTTGATGAAATATGGTCGTTCGGGACGAGGACCGACAAACGACATATCGCCTTTGAGTACATTCCACAGTTGTGGCAGTTCGTCGAACCGGTATTTACGCAGCCAGTGTCCCGCTTTGGTGATGCGGCTGTCGTCTTTTTTGCTCAGTTGGGGTGTGCCGTCTTCTTCCGCTGATACAATCATAGAGCGGAATTTATATATTTGGAATACCTTGCCGTGCAGACCGATACGTTCTTGTTTGTAGAAAACGGGACCTTTGGACGAGTATCTTACCAAAAGTGCCAAGAGAGCATATAGTGGACTGAGTAATATTAAAAAGACAGCCGATACAACAATATCGAAGGCACGTTTGATGCATACTTCGGAGTCGGTCATATTGAGATCGGTGATGCATATCAGTGCCTCATCGTCCAGTGTGCGGATTTGTGCTGCGCCTGTCAGCAGGTCATAGACGCGGGGGCGGATATAGATGGGTTTGCCGGTAGGGTAGGCTTCGCGTATCTGCCGGTAGAGTTCCGTCTCATTCCCTGAAGGCGGGTCAATGACTATGCGGTCCTCTCGGACGTGATATAGTTTGCTGACCCAGCCGACAATCAGTCGGCAGACATAACTGATGCTGAATTGCGTGAGGAACAGCACGTATAGGGAAACCAAGTAGCGTTGGTAGTCCTTCACATGGTCGTCAATCACAATCAGAAAGAAAGCTGTGAGTGAGATAATCAATGCACTGACGAAGGTTGTCAGGAACTCTTTTGACAGTGACCGGCGGAATGGGTGGAGATAGTAGCCGGAGAGATAATAAACAATGAGACAGCCGAGCGGGTACAATATAATCGGAATGTAAAAATTGAAGGCCGGAATGAGAATCTCCTCGACAGAGAACAGCCTGCCCTCATAAACAATCCAACGGAATAACAGGAACAGCAGCCATACTGTTTCAGATGACAGTATGTCTGCAAGTATGTAACGGAATTGTTGGCGGCGGTAAGCACTCATAGCGGGTTAAGCGTAATGTTGATTAGCGTAAGCAGTTACCAAGCAAATCATAGACTCTGTTGTTACGATAGATAATTACTTGTCTGTTTTCCATTCTTTTCTTTGAGCAGTCAGGCGCGAGTGTTTTCTCAAGGGCTGTTTCTTCGTATGGTAGGGTGTGGTCTAAAAAGCGGAAGGTGATGACTCCGTCTTTTTCTTCTATGTTGCGTAACTCGTATCTGTCAAAGAGTGTGAGCGACTGCACGTTGTCAGTTCCAGGGAAAGGCACGTCTTCTCTTGCGTAGCCAAAGGTGGCGGTAGTATAAGGAGTGCCGCCCGAGGCAGAAACAAGGGTGTAACCTAACGAATTGCCGTTGTTGGGTTGGTTGTCTAACCATGCGGCTTTGTCGTAAATGACTCTCCAGACTAATAATCCGTGTCCGGGGAGGTAGGTGTCCCAACCGTTATATTGCCTGTTTTCGATATAATAGACCGTGTCGGTGCTTTCAGCGGGCGGCAGTGAGCCGTTGCGGGTGATGGCGTATGCGGTTTTCCCATCTGCATGCAGGGTTATCTCTTCGCCGTGTTTGGGAACGGAGGGAGTGAGCCAGCCGAGGTAGTACTTGTCGTATGCGGAATAGTTGCAGGGTGTTCTGCCGTTGTTGGTGTAGCACGCGTAGCCCATAATGGACCAAGAGCCTGGCGTATTATTGAGGACAGAATAGTAGTTGTCATCGCTGGGCGGGTAGTAGTCAGGCAACCCTAAGACGTGTCCGAACTCGTGGCTGAAGGTGCCTATACCGGCTCTTGTTGTGTCAGGACGCAGACAGGCGGAACATGCGTAGTCGTTAAGTTTCAATCCGTCATATTCAGGCAGCAAAAAATCGGTTTTGTCGTAATAGTAATATTTGGATGGTCTGATATAACCGTAGTAGAGGTTGCTCATTATATCCCAGTTGTGCGGCCAGATGGCATCGGCTATGTGTTTGTCAGCCTCGGAAAATCCAGCGTATAGGATATAAACGAAATCAATGTAGCCGTCATTATTGTGGTCGTACAGTGTGTAATCAACACCTGACTTGTCGGCTGCTTCCACAGCGTCAATCACGAAGTCGCCGGTGTAGGCATCCAAACCGCTTTTGTCGTTTTCGCCGTAATAAGCCATCGAGTGTTGCAAATCAACGGGACCGACTACATCAAATGCAGGTACGTACTGTCCGTTGGATTGTGCGCGGAAGTATTCACGTGCGCTGCCTGTTGCACCTTGGTAATTATAACTGATGGCGTTAGCGAGTGAGTCAAAGCTATCGTGGTCGTTCTCTTCGCGGAAACGAACGTCTGTAAAGTTCGCCAGGATGAGCAGACCTCGTGGAGCGATGTTCTTGTCGCCTGCGGATTGTGCATCTTGCGGAATGCGGCGCAGAGGCTTGCACGATAAGGGTCTTTTTACTCTCGGCAGCAACTGACGGTTGCGGTTGTCATCAATTGAAGGCGTTGAGGCTGCTTTCGACCGGCTGCGTGTGGCTTGCTTGTTCAGGTATTTTTCTATTTGTTTGTCGCTTACGCGGATGGTGTGTTCGAGCGTGTTGATGTCGTTCATAAGGACGGCTAAACGGTAGGTGTCAGCAAGTGCAAGTTTCTCATTTGGCTGGAGGTAATATACTTGTTCGCTTGAACCTTGTATTCTGACTTGTATGCGGCTTTCGGTGTGTGCCGCCACTTGTTCTAACAGTCGGATGGCATCTGTTTCCGGGATGGTGAGTACTTCGTGTACGCCTTCCACATCAAAGCGGTGGTTGGTACCTTCAGCCTCAACAAAGCCTTCGTTGATAGTGAGTCTTAGAGAGTGCTGGTTTATAGGTTTGGCACCATAGTAGTAACTCTGTAGTGTGAGATGCCGGGTGTCGGTGACGTAGGCTTGCAGATAATTGCGTGCGGTATTCTTGTCGGTTTGCAGCAACTTGTGTACGTAGTGTCCGTTGTCTTCGTAGGCACTGTCTTTTTCGTACTTAAAGTTTTTGAGCAGGGGATCGACTTCGGGCAGCAGTGTTTCAAGAAGGGAATCTGAATATGCTTTGGTGTGCAATGCCTGAACGTATTGGATGCTGTCTTTCTCTTGTTTGGCTTGGCGCATCTGGTCGGCTGTGGAGGGTTTGTTGCAGCCGCTTGCGAGTGCCATAATGACGGCTGCTATTATCGCTATCGTATTTCGTTTCATATAGTTCTTTCGTTGGTTCTTCTTGTTTTATGTTTTTTTCGCCGCAAAGGTACAACTTATTTCTCTTTGTCACAAATTATCGTTTTTATGTATTTTTGGCTTAAGAAACAGAATGGTTTGAGTAATAATAGACATACCACACTTTGCAGTTATGCCATAACTGCAAAGAAAAGTTACCTGTTATAAGTTTTGGAAAATTTTTGATAATCAAGCATTTTTTTCTTCTGCTTTTCCTTAATTACAACAGAAGAAATCTGCCTTAATCTGAAACACGTTGTTTCACAACGCCTTTTATTGGAAATCTGTCGGGGTTTTCATAAGTCCCCGGCTATAGATTGTTGTTTATTAATCTTTGTGGAGTATAGGGGACTCGAACCCCTTACCTTGACATTGCGAACGTCACGCTCTACCAGATGAGCTAATACCCCGTTTTGACGGCGCAAAAGTACATCAAGTTGTACAGAAAAACCAAATTTATAAACAAGAAAATTGCAGAAAAATGAAAATCCGTTTTATTTATCGGAAAACTTACCTTATTTTTGCGCTGATTTTGTCGAAAATAATAACATGTTTAACCCAAAAACAATAACTTCTAAGAAAATGAAAAAACTTTTGATTGCATTGCTGGGCTTTGCTATGCTCGGCATGGTTGCTTGCAACGACAAGAACGCTCCCTCTGGTCCCGGACAGCAGGAAGAACAGAAGGATACCACCACTGTTACGATTCCTGAAGGCGTGGACATCCCCGCTGAGGCTATTACAGTAGCTCAAGCCAGAGAGATTTGCGCCAAATTGGAAAGCGGTGCTACAACCGAAACGAAGTACTACGTGAAGGGCTGGGTAAAGAAACTCCACAGCAAACACGAAAGTGGTGTTACCGATTATGGTAACGGCTCGTTCTACATGGTGGACAAGACGGGTGACAGCGATGACTTTTTGGCTTTCCAGGTTTATGGTCTGAATGGTCAGAAACTGACCAGTGTTGATCAGGTGGCTGTTGGTGATTATGTAGTCGTTTATGGCGAACTCACCAACTATAACGGTACCTATGAGACCGTTGGCAAAGGTGCTGCTTATATCTACTCTTCCTCGAACCCCAAAATCAAAGAGGGTGGCGAACAGCAGCAACAAGGTCCGGTGGACAACTACACCTATGTAACCATTGCCGAGGCTCTCGAGATTGGTAAGGCGCTGGCGAAGGATGCCGAAACGCCGGACTATTATATGGACACGGTTATTATCAAAGCTGTCAAAACGGCTGCTGAAAACGTTCCGGGCAAATACAACAACATCAACATGACCGTCAAGGACGCAACGGGTGAGATGGACAGTTACTATACCAACTACCTTGACAATGCTCCTTTCACGTCAGCCGACCAGATTCCGCCCGTAAACAGCAAAGTGATTGTCATTGCCAAGATTGCTAACTACAAGGGTACGACTGTTGAGTTCAAAAACGGCTATATTGCCAAGATCCTTGAAGAGGGTGACGGTCAGCCAAGCGGCGGTGAAGAGCTGGAAGGTGATGTCGTTTTCCTGCCCACATCAAAGGCTATGCCTGAAGCTTGGTCTATGATTCTCAACGGAGAGGCTAAAGATGCTTCCGACAAAGATTTCTATTCTGATTTCTCGTTCAAACTTGACAAACTGAACAAAGGCGTGCAGTCGCCCGAATTTGAAGGTGCCGAGGAGGTTAAGGTATCGTTCGTCATCAGCAAACTCAACGCCAAGCAAAACGCCACGGAGCAGACAGACGGAACGATTGACGTGATTGGTTTGGATGAGGAAGGTAATGCTGTGGCAACTGTAGCGGTCGAAGGGGTTAATGCGGCTGATACCTATACCGCTGACCTTAAGTCGGAGACTCCGATTGTGTCTGTGCGTGTCATCTTGACGCAGTTCCCTTTCAACGGTGAGGCGCAGTGCAATGCCGCTCTTAAGCAGGTGTCTGTTGCAACACAGATCGCTATTGAAGAATAAGCATACGGTTCACTATACCCTGCGGCAAAAAAGCCGTATAGTTTACGGTGGAAATAGTTCAGCATACGGTGAAACACCGTATCATAAACGGCGAAAACCCGTCACGCAAATCAAGAATACCGGCTCGTAACAGGACTGGTATTTTTGATTGTTATATGACAATTCTTTGACGATTCCTACACGCAGTCACCAACAGCGAAGCTAACCAACACGCTGAAAAGGCGGCAAAATGCATTGGCAGGCAGAATTGTGTAATAATAAATCAATCGGTCAGTCTCACAAGACTGACCGATTAATTTTTACCTTGTATCTTGAATCTCTTTCTGTTGTAGTCTCACCGGGAATCGAACCCGGATCTAAGGTTTAGGAAACCCGTATTCTATCCATTGAACTATGAGACCTCAAAGGGACTATATCATTAAACAGATATATCCCTTTGTGTGTTAAATCATCAGGGCTGCAACGAGAGCCAGGATGGCGTAGAACTCGGGCAGAGCGGCGTAGATCATGGTGTTGGTCTGTACATCGTGTCCGGCTGCGATACCGGCGATACCGTTGGCACATACCATACCTTGGCGGATAGCGGAGAGCAGGCATACCAAACCTACAGCAAGTCCGATACCGAAATAAAGAGCGGGATTATCGGCAATGGCAGCCTTGTCCCACATCAGAAAGGCTACGAAGCCGTACAGACCCTGTGTGGCAGGAAGTGCCGACAGAATCATATACGAACTGGATTTAGCGGGGTTCTTTTTCAAAGCACCCTCTGCCGCGTTACCGGCGATTGTCGTTCCGTAGGCGGAGCCTACACCAGCGAGACCCAACATCAAGCCCCAACCGAGAAAACCTAAAAATTCCATAGTGTAGTGTTTTTATTTATTGTTATTGTTTGTTCATTTCTTAGGAATACCGACATTGCGTGATGCCGATATTCCTGTTTTGTTACTTATACAGCTTTTTCTGCGCCGAACGGCTTGTAGAAGACACCTTTGCCTTCATAGCCGGAGTTCTTGAAGTACTCTACGAACGTCAGACGCAGGGGGTGTACAAACGCTCCGAGTGCCGACATAGCGAGGTTCAGAAGGTGTCCGATGATAAGTATAATCACGAACGGCAGCCATTGCCATGTGGCGGAAGCCGAATCGCCGAGAATCATCAGGCCGAGATTGTTGAACGCACCGCCTAACATACCACCTGCCAGTCCCAACGCATACAGACGGATATACGACAGTGTATCGCCCAGTACGCCTGTAGCCATATTGTAGGTGTCCCACAATCCGGCACCAATATTGAGGAGCGGGTTGCGTCCGGGAGTGTTGAACACATAGATACCAAGAGCCGATATGGCGGCAATAGTAATGAGAACGACCTTAGTTGTCTGTTGCGATGCGCCAAGTACCATACAGATAATAAACGCGGTCAGGCAGCCCACGATAAGCAGCGTCCATCCCCATGTGCCGAGTTGCGAGCGGAAACCGAACCGTTTGGTGTAGCAAAGGCTCTTGACCACCATCGCTAAGCAGATGTGGAACACACCGATAAGCAGTGCCAGCACCATCATCGCGTCGTAGCCGCCTTCTAATCCTTGGGCAGCATAAACGGCTTTGGAGACGTAGTGTACTCCGCCTTCCGTGATGACCTTGCCGTTGAGGAACAGGTAGTCAATAGATGGGAACAAGGCGGACAAGTCCATACCGAACGCCGTGCCGCTGAAGAAGCCCACAACCAGTGTGCCGACACCGAGGGTCGTGATGATAGGCCCGAGACCTTCAAACATCGCAATGTTGATTTTCCTTTTGCTGACCATCCAACCGAAGAGCATCAGCAGTATGCCGTAGCCGGCATCGCCCATACACATCGAGAAGAACAGCAGGTAGAAAGGTGCAAGGATGGGGGTGGGGTCGAACTCGCCGTAGGTAGGCCAACCGTACATACCCGTAAATACCTCGAACAGTTTGGAGAAGCGGTTGTTCTTGAGTTGGATAGGTGTGCGGTCGTTTTCCGTCGGTTCCTCCGCCTCGTAATAGACATCGGCAGTAGAGAGTATCTGATTGAGCGATTCGGTCTTGTCTTCGGGGCAGAATCCTTCAAGCAGTCTGAGTGCGCCTTCCGCCGCTGTATCGCCCGACAGTTCAACGCGTTGCCAGTCGATGCGCTGCTCCGTTTCGGCGAGTTGCCGCTTCGTCTCTTCAAGATGGGCTTTCTGCCATGCCTCAATGCGTGCTTCGGCGGCAACCAACAGTCCGTTCAGCGCGTCCAAATCGGCTTGCAGTTCATTGACGGAATGTTCGTTGAGAGTCACCTCGTTGAGCGTCTCGTCCAAAGGCTCGTCGCCGACAAGCACTCCGTAAACAGTGTCGCCTATTTCGTTCACTACTATTCCCTGTCCCGCGTACTGTTTCTTTGAGCAGGTGAAGAATCGTATGTCGTAACCGGCTTCGCGCAGTTGTGCGACGCGGCTGCTGTCGAACTCTCCCCACGGCTCCATACGCGCCACCTCTTTGCGTGTGGCGTCTATCTTGCCTTGTACGGCGGCTTTCTCCTGCAGCAGCTGGTCGGGCGCGCCCTGCGCAATCAGTTTGCGCAGGCTGTCCGCCTCGTTGAGCGATTCCTGAAGGTCGGGATTGTCCGCCAGACCCTCCGCTTTGAGCTTGACGTGTACCACGCCTGCGTCACGCAACTGACCCAGAAAAGCCTCATAGCGTGAAGCGAGGATAAGGAAGGTGTATTTCTTCATCGGGGTAATCATACGGCGGCCTCCTTTCTGTTTTCTTCTTCGAGCATGGCTTCCCGTTCGCGCTTGCCCTTGACAATCTTCTGGCTGGACTTGCTCAGGTTCTCCTCGTCTTCCATAAAACGCTTGATCTTGCGGATAGCGTCCTGATAACCGGGAATCTGCACCTTCTCAAAGAGGTTCACTTTCTGTGTGGTTTTCTTTCTCGCGTATTCGAGCAGGTCCACTTTGCGGCGGACGAACTCCTGACGGATACCCACATCAGCGATGGCTTTGACCTGCTCGAAGCCGTCGGCAAACCATTTGGGAGTGGAGAAGAGACTGAACTGCTTGGTCGAATAGATTACCTCGTCCAATACAGGGACACGCACACCGGCAATCTTTTTGACGGACATGCGCACATCGTCCACGTGAATCAGCGATGTGTCAAACTCGCCCCACAGTGCCAGCATCTGGTCGTAATCCCTGATGCGGCGGTTCACCTCCTCGTCAAGGGCTTTCATCTCGTCCTTGGCGCGCTTCACCTCCATACGCAGGGCGGACTCTTTGCTCTGCAGGGTGGGGAGGGTGCGTTGCCGCATCTTCAGGTTCTTCTCCAGACTCTGAAGACTGGTCTTGTTGAATTGATATTGTATTGCCATAATGATAAGTTTATAGTTTACAGTTGAAAGAAGTACTTGTCAGGAATCTTTCAACTTTTACCATTCAACTCTCAACTTTTCAAGCCTTGTGCCAGTACTTGTCCACGAGTGCCTGCTTGATGTTCACTTCTTCTGCTTTGAAATGTTCTGCAAAGAGTTTCCATGCTATGTCAAGCATCTCGGTGGTGTTGATGTTCACGTCGATGGCGAGAATCTTGTCCGAGTAGTCCTTCGCGAAAGCGAGACAGCGGTTGTCGTAGTCCGTCAGGTCGAAACCGTTCTCCAGTTTGGTCTTGGCGTTGGCGGCATCGGCATACAGACGTACGGCTGCGTTCATCACCTGCGGGTGGTCTTCGCGGGTCTGCTTGCCCGCAACCAGCTGTTTGAGTCGGCTCAGCGAACGGAACGGGTCAACGATGACCTTACCGATATCTGAGTCACGGCGCAGGTACAACTGACCTTCGGTGATGTAACCTGTGTTGTCAGGAATGGCGTGTGTGATGTCGCCGCCGGAAAGAGTCGTTACGGCGATGATTGTGATACTGCCTCCGCCTGCCTCATCGGGGAACTGCACGGCTTTCTCGTAGATCTTAGCAAGGTCACTGTAGAGCGATCCGGGCATAGAGTCCTTGGAAGGAATCTGGTCCATACGGTTCGATACGATAGCCAGCGCATCAGCGTAAAGCGTCATATCGGTCAGCAGTACCAGCACTTTCTGGTGTTTCTGCACGGCGAAGTACTCGGCGGCAGCCAGAGCCATATCGGGAACAAGCAGACGCTCCACGGCAGGGTTTTCGGTCGTGTTCACGAAGCTGACGATGCGGTCCAGCACACCGGCGTTGGAGAACACGTTGCGGAAATAGAGGTAGTCATCGTTGGTCATACCCATTGCGCCGAGGATAATCTTGTCGGCTTCTGCACGGAGTGCCACGTTGGCCATCACTTGGTTGTAGGGCTGGTCTGGGTCGGCGAAGAAAGGAATCTTCTGGCCGCTGACCAGCGTGTTGTTCAGGTCGATACCCGCAATACCTGTGGCGATAAGCTGGTATGGCTGTTTGCGGCGTACGGGGTTCACACTCGGACCGCCGGTTTCTATCTCCTCGCCCTCGACAGCGGGACCGCCGTCAATAGGCTCGCCGTAAGCGTTGAAGAATCGTCCCGCCAGCTGGTCGCTCACCTTGAGCGACGGCGACTTGCCGAGGAACACCACTTCGGCGTTGGTCGGAATGCCTTCCGTACCCTGGAACACCTGCAGGGTCACGTCGTCGCCTATGATTTTGACCACCTGCGCCAGTTTGCCGTTCACCGTCGCCAGTTCATCGTTGCCCACGCCCGTGGCTTTCAGCGAGCAGGTGGCTTTGGTGATGGCGGTTATCTGCGTGTATATCTTTTGAAATGCTTTTGCCATAATTGTTGATACTTTTATTGATTATTACATCTTTTCATTTTGGTTACTTTGTATAGGATAAGATTTTCTTCCACTAAAAGGTCTTATTGAATCAATATCCATATATATAATCCCTACGGAAACTTCTTGTCCTAAACTCTCATCTCGAATATAAATTTCATTGCTCCAAGCCATTTCGTTGTAGCCTATTAGATTTCGCATAACTTCGATATTTCCTAATTCACCTATAAAATGACCACTAACCTCGTAGGATTGACCTTCAATAAGAATATCTAATAGACTATCTGGAACAGCACCAATAATATCTCCGTATAGGTGATATATCCCTAAATCATATTTTACTAATTGTTTATACTCGAAACGCGAATTTAACAAATCAAAATGAACCATATTCTTTTTCTTAACTTTATGAACAGAATGTAGATTCATTGGTACTCCCTCAAGAAGGTTCTCTTTCTCCATTGTAGATAAGAACAATTCCTTGAATTCTTTATTCGCTTGCTCCCGTGTAACTGAATTATTATTCCAGTCAGGGTGCTGCACAAGGAATGTATCAACAAATTGTTCAATGCGGAGAGTATTATCAGTCTGTACAGAAGTCGTTGGATTAACACACCCTGTTATTGCTGAAGCAATTATCAATATATATATTACTTTCTTCATAATTGAGTGCATTATGTTTGTCTAAACAATCTGTTTCTCCGCGAGCAGGTCGTTGAGTTTCTTCTGATAGTCCTCGAACTGCGGGCTGTGGAACTCGGAGTAGTTCATCTGCTTGCAGAGGTTGATGACGCGCTTGAAGTAGTCGATCACGTCAAGGAAGTTGTCGAAATCGTAGTCATGGCGGCAGATGTCCATCACGAGACGCAGCATATACTGCTGGCGCTCCAACGGGCAGACGGCGTCAATCGCATCGAACGCGTCCTGTTGCAGGATAACGAAGTCGATGACCTCCGATTTCCAGAACTCCTCGTGGTAGTTGACAGGCACACCGTCATCACCGAGGATATTGATCTGCTCCTGAATCTCCTTGCCGCGCTGCAGGTAGGTCTTCATATCGTTGACCATCGGAATCCAGTCCTTGTCGATGAGTTTGGAGATGTACTCCTGGAACTCCGGGTAGTCAAGATACTTGGAGTAGGAGTCAATGGGGTTGACGGCAGGATAGCGTTTCTTGTCGGCACGGTTCTGCTCAAGAGCGTAGAAGCAGCGTGCCACTTTCTTCGTACCTTCCGTCACAGGTTCTTTCAGGTTGCCGCCGGCAGGGGATACCGTGCCGAGGAAAGTAACCGAACCGGTCTTGCCGTTGTTCAGATAGACGTATCCGGCGCGTGCGTAGAATGCGCCGATGATAGCCGACAGGTCCATCGGGAACGCGTCCTGGCCGGGCAGCTCCTCCATACGGTTCGACATCTCACGGAGGGCTTGTGCCCAGCGGGAAGTGGAGTCGGCCATCAGCATGACGCGCAGACCCATTGAGCGGTAGTACTCGGCGATGGTCATACTCGTATAGACGGAGGCTTCACGCGAAGCGACAGGCATGTTCGATGTGTTGGCGATGATGATGGTACGTTCCATCAGTTTGCGTCCCGTGTGGGGGTCCACCAGTTCGGGGAACTCGGTGAAGGTCTCCACCACCTCGTTGGCGCGCTCGCCGCAGGCGGCTATGATAACGATGTCAGCCTCCGCCTGTTTGGAGATGGCGTGCTGAAGCACGGTCTTGCCTGTGCCGAAGGGGCCGGGGATGAAGCCCGTACCGCCCTCGCAGATGGGGTTGGCGGTGTCGATGGTGCGCACACCCGTTTCCAACAGACGGAACGGACGCGGCTTCTCGCGGTAGGCGGTGATGGCTTTCTTCACGGGCCATTTCTGAATCATCGTCACCTTGTGGTCGTTGCCTTCGCTGTCGGT
>JAIKXR010000034.1 GCA_024683975.1 Paludibacteraceae bacterium | reverse complement strand
TACCTGATCATGAGTTGTTGGAACAATCGAAAGACTATATGACCGGCGATTTCTACGCTGTGTTAGACACTCTCTTCAACCTGCCCGAACACGAGGCTATGGATCACGAATGGCTGTATTATTTTGTTACAGGTAATGGTGGCACAATTGCCGAGTACGAAGTACTTGACGTGAAACAAACCGACCCTGAGCATGCCATAGCGACAATCAGCGTCCGACAGAAATGGGAAGACGGTTCATACGACCCTGAATCCGATATTGAACTGCACCAAATGTCTATGGAGTATATTAATAACCAATGGCTGATGTCGGATTTCGATGGACATAAAGAGGATTGCATCCGCCATATAGCCATCAATCGCAAAGAACAAACTCTCAGACAAACCATCCGCGATTATCTTGTCAGTCAGATAGGCTCTCAATATCTGCAAGGCGAACTGTGTTTCCCGACGTTGCTGATAGTTTATGAAACCGACTCTTTCGTTCTCGGCGACTTTTGGGTCGAATGGTTCAATCGCTCCAACGATTCGCTCTGTTTCGTTTCAGGTGGTAATCACTCCGGCAAAATTGCTTTTTCTTACGACAACAACCAACCTTACATCACTTCTTTCTTGCAAACTGTGGACGGAGCAGGAAATGACGCAAGCGCAAGACGTATCTTTGGCGAATATTACGACATTTACTGTAATATCCATAGCAATCCCGATGTCCGGGATGCCGCTCGTGAAGAACAAATGAACGAATATTTCAAGATAGTTGATAAAAAGTAAAAGAGCCGCTGCTATATTCTCTTATCTTGAGGATTCCCCCATCAGCCTTACAAGGTTATCCCACCTCAAAATAGCATCGTGACCATAACGCCACAATTTGGCACGAACCTGCTCAATGGTCAGTTCGCGGTCAAGATGGCTTTTTGAGTAGAACTTATCAGCGTAACAGACAATTTTTTCTTCCAAAGATACGGGATAATAGTCTGCTAAAGGGATATTGATGTCATCACGAATGACCTGTTCCATTGAGATGCCAACGCCCGTATGCCGTTCAGCCACAAATGCATATCTGTCCAAACCTTCGCTTCGTAGTAACTCCGCCCCGAGATAACCATGCTCAATATAAGGGCGGGTGCCATTGCAGAATATACCTTGCGCATCACAATAAATGATACCTATGTCGTGCAGCATGGCAGCGTCACCAACAAACTGTCTGTCCACTTCCCATTCAGGGTGCAAATCCACAATCCTCAATGAGCGGTCACGAACCCTTTCGCTGTGGTTAATGAGAACTCGCTTCAACTCAGGTTGTTCATCATAATATTTGTCTATCAACGCGTAACAATCCATACTCCTTATCTCAATCCGTTAAGCAGACTCTTTGCATCCATACGTTTCTTCCCCGGCAGTTGCAACTCGTCAATGCTTATTTCACCATCTTTGCAAGCCATAGTGATAGCCCCTTCGCCTTTACTGACCTTATAAACTTTAACAGGTGAATAGTGCTGACCGCGAATCTCCAATTCCGTCCAAGCGGCAGGGTAGGGATTAAGTCCGCGTACAAAATTGTATATCTCATTTTTCGTCTTTCCCCAATCTATTAGCGTGTTCTCCTTAAAGAGTTTGGGTGCCGGCTTTAGTTCATCGCTGTCTGTCTGTTTCGTGGTAGGAACGTCCTTGCCTTGTCTGTCACATTCTTCTATCAAGTCCACCGTACGAATTGTCATCGCCTCACTCATTTTCATCAACCGGTCGTGAAGACTGCCCACATTCTCGTCATCGCCTATATCAAGCCTTTTTTGCATAATCATATTGCCTGTATCGATGTTGTGATTAAGAAAGAAAGTTGTGCAACCGGTCTCTTTCTCTCCGTTGATAACAGCCCAGTTGATTGGTGCCGCACCGCGATACTGTGGCAAGAGCGAGGCGTGCAAGTTGAACGTCCCGAGACGAGGCATAGCCCATACCGCTTCCGGCAACATACGAAAGGCAGTAACTATCTGCAAATCCGCTTTGTATGAACTCAGTTCCGCTAAAAATCCCGAATCTTTCAGTCTCTCAGGCTGCATTAGTGGCAACCCTTGAGATATCGCATATTGTTTGACAGCGGAAAATTGAATCTGATGCCCTCTGCCTGCAGGCTTGTCGGGCATAGTGACTACTGCCACAACATTATAACCGTTCTCAACCAAAGCCTTCAGCCCCGCAACCGCAAAGTCGGGCGTACCCATATAAACAATACGCAGTTTTGAATCCATAATAGTCAACGGAATGTATGTGAGAAACCTATAGAAAGCATCTCTTTGAATTGAATCTTGGCCTTGGTTGCGCCGTTGGGTTTGTACGAACTGTCGTAGCGCGGATGGAGGGTTATGCGGGTGGTCAGGAAACGATTGATGACAAAGTTGCAAGTCGTCTGCCAGTCCACCTCTAATGTGTGCTTGAGGTAAGTATAGTTTATGTAAAACTCTGTTTCTAATACAATCTCGCGCAGCGGCGTATATTTGTATTTGACGCGCATACTGCTACCTACATCGTTCAGTATATCCTTGCCTGCCGGAATCCCATAGTCGGTGACAGTAATTGTAGAGTCAGTCTGCAACGCGTGAACCAGCTTATAGGAGGCGGGAGCCAGCACGATACTCAGGTCTTTCACTGGTTTGTAGTCTAAACCTATGTCGATATTGAAGCGCGTGGGTGTGCCATAGGCGGTCTTGCGGTTGTAAGTATTGGCTTTCCATGTGTCCCATATCGATGTGCGTAAGTCCGCTGAAGCTGAAATATACAGGTTCTTGGCTATCTGGTAGCCCGCTTTGGAGTATATGCGGAACAGGTCATCGTTGGTGTTGAACAGACGTAATGTGTCGCCGGGAGTATTGGCAAAGCCAGTACGCCATTCGCCCAGATTCTCCCATATAAGGTTGTCCTTCGAGTAGTTGATATTGCCTTTGAGGACGGACAAAATATTCAAGTTAAACTCGTTGCCACCCTGATACCAGTTTTTAGAGATGTAACTCTGTGCCATCTGCAACTGCACAAGTGCGTCCATTCGCCAAGGGCTATAGATGTTCTTGCGATTGCGTTTCATATCTTTCATATCTTCTTCCGTATCTTTGATGAGCGACTTGGTCACCGTTATTTGTCCTGCACGTTTCTCCTTTGCCATTTCCTGGGCCACCGAGTCTTGCAGGTGTTGCAGTCTGGCAATCGAATCACTGAATGCAGCTTGTGCTATCTCGTTTGCCCGCAAATTGAGTATTGAGTCGCGAACTCCTTGCAGTTGTTTCTCAAGTTGTCGCTCTTGTGCGTACAAGTCATTGAGCAGTGAATCGCGAACCAATGAGTCGCGTTGTCGTATGTCCTCGCCTTGCTGAGCCACCATACGCAGCAGCATCTCGTCTTCATCAAACCCCACTACCATCGCGTCTTGATCCTTTAGAGTGTCAACAGGAATAACTGAATCCAATTGCAGTCTGCTGGCTCGCAAAAGTGAGTCAGGTATGGTTGGTAAGGAGTCGTTGGAAAGAATGTCAGTACTTATGGTGTCGCTTTGCCATATATGCGCGGCATAAATGGAATGAACGCCCCACAATAGCGCGAAAATCAAGAAGCAGGTCTTTGTTTGCATGCTTTAATAATTAAATATATTCCCCATATAATGAAAGGAATGCTGAGCCATTGCCCCATATTCAGCGTCATGTTGGTCTCAAATTCCTCCTGATTGTTCTTTATAAATTCGAGCAGAAAACGAGTGACAAAGACAATCTCCAAAAAAACGCCGAATATCAGTCCCTGCCGCTTATAGCATTGCCCTTTCCAATACATCAGCCACGTCACCACAAAAGCCGCTATACAGTACAGCATCTCGTATATTTGTGTCGGATGGCACGGTTCTGTCTGCCCGTCGCGAACAAAGATGAATCCCCATGGCATACTTGTCACACCCCCGTAAATTTCTGAATTCATCAGGTTTCCAAGCCTGATACAAGTCGCTGTTATGCAGACACCAATGACTAACCTGTCAAAAATCCAAACGAGTGAAGTTCCGAATTTCTTCTCTTTTGAGAAATGTCTCTTATTAAGTCCCCATGCCGCTATAATCAGTCCTATAGCACCGCCGTGACTGCTCAAACCGCCCTCCCATATCTTAAGCAACTCAAACGGATGCTCAATGTATGGATTGCGGTAGTGTATATTCCAGCCAAACAACTGTATAGGGTCAGTCGTATAGTGCCACTCATAGAACCAGCAGTGACCTATCCTCGCACCTATAATCACTCCCAAAGCCATCCATATGAATATCTTGTCTGTCCAATCTTTGGGGCAGTTCTCGTTAGTATAAAGTTTGACCTGTACCAGATAGCAGAGATAGATACCTATCGCCCACAACAGTCCGTACCAGCGTATGCCGCCATCACCAATATGTATCAATACGGGGTCAACATCCCACACTATGTATGCCAGTTCTGTCATCATTTCCCCCAGTTAAGTTTGACCTTCAGCGAATGAATAAACCCGTTTTCACCTATTTGTACGAGCCTGACGGTATAGCGGGCTTTCTCTATATGCAACTTTATATCGTCACTCAACGTATGACTCCTTCCATCCACACTCACCAGATAGTTGCCGTTTCGGCTTCGTATAGAAAGATCTATTTTCGAGTCATCAGGTATGACTAACGGTCTGACATTAAGACTGTGGGAGGCAATGGGTGACAGGACGAAAGCGGGCGTTTGCGGAGTCATCAGCGGACCGCCTACACTCATATTGTATGCCGTACTGCCTGTAGCCGTCGCAACAATCAGGCCATCAGCCTCGTAAGAGTGCAGGAACTCGCCGTTAAGCCTTGTGTCAATAGTGATCATACTGCTCAACCCCTGTTTCATTATTGCCACCTCGTTCAGCGCATTAGGGTCTAAAATACGCCCGTTTTCAGAACACGTCACTGCTAACAGTTGTCTCTGTTCCACCGTGTAGTCACCCTCCAACAAGCGATCCATAATATAGTCCACATCCTGCGTCTGTACCTCCGCTAAAAACCCCAAATGCCCGCAGTTGATGCCCAAGATCGGTACGTTCTTGTTGCCGACAGCAGCAGCCGTCGTCAAAAATGTACCGTCCCCGCCGACAGAAAGAGCAAAATCAATAGGATCAATATCCGTGAGCATAACCTCATCAACGCGGGGATAAACCTCATAATCACGTAAGTTCAACTCTTGTCTGAGTTCTTGCGATAAGTAGATATGTATCTGATGGTCAGCCATATACTCAATAAGGTGCTGAACCTCATTCAGTGTTTGCTGCTTCATCGCATTGCCGAAAATTGCTATATTCATAACTTGTCTTTTACAGCCGCAAAAGTATATATTTTGCCGAAAATCCGAAAAACTTTACAGAAAAATTGTGCGTTTATTACAAAGTGAAATAATTTATGACCGTTTTTGTTGTGCAATCAGAAAAATATGCAGTATCTTTGCCGCGCCCAAAAAATAAAATAGATATGACACGACTCAGTGTTAATGTGAACAAGGTGGCTACGTTGCGCAACGCACGCGGCGGTAATACGCCTGATGTTGCGGAGTTTGTCCGTAAAGCTCAAGAGTTTGGGGCAGAGGGAATAACCGTACACCCACGCCCTGATGAAAGGCATATACGCCGCAGCGATGTCTATATGCTAAAACCGCTGATTTCTACCGAATTCAATATAGAAGGCAATCCACAACCCGCATTTGTGGATCTCGTGACGGATATACGTCCCGCACAGGTCACATTGGTACCCGATGCAGAAGACCAGCTCACCAGTAATCACGGCTGGGACACACGTACTCATTTGGCCAAACTCACTACCATCGTGCGTAAGTTCAAGCAGGCAGGCATACGCGTCAGCATCTTCGTGGACCCTGATCCAACGATGGTGGAATACGCCAAGAAAGCAGGTGCTGACAGAGTGGAACTGTACACAGGTCCATACGCTGAATTGTATGACCAGAATCCCCGGCAAGCCATTGATATGTACCGTGCCGCCGCTGAAAAAGCACGGGAAACAGGCCTCGGACTCAATGCAGGGCATGATCTGAACCTTCGTAATCTTAATGCTTTCATCCACGCTTTCCCATGGACAGATGAGGTCAGTATAGGACAAGCAATCATTGCTGACTGTCTCTACCTCGGACTTCAAGAAACAATCCGGCAATATAAAGCCTGCTTAAAGTAATTTTTAACTATAAAAATCTAAACACACAACCCGATATGTTATTACAAATCACTACACCCGACACTCTCGCTCAAGAGATGACTGCAGTCGAACCTGTACACGAATCTATCAACCTCTGGACAATGGCTTCCTACGGCGGTTGGATTATGATTATCCTTTTCATCCTTCTTGCGGGTGCTGTCTATGTCTTTGTTGAGCGACTGATAGTTCTCCACCGCGCTACCAAAGAAGATATGTCTTTTATGGACCGCATAAAAGACTATATCCACGAAGGCAAAATGGATTCCGCTCTCAATCTCTGCCACCAAACCAACACCCCCTCCGCCCGCATGGTTGAGAAAGGCATATCCCGTATCGGCAGACCTATGCAAGACGTACAAGTGGCTGTAGAAAACGCCGGTAACCTTGAAGTAGGCAAACTCGAAAAAGGACTTGTCATTATGGCCACTATCGCTGCCGGTGCTCCTATGTTGGGCTTCCTTGGTACCGTCCTCGGTATGGTGCAGACCTTCTACAACATGGCACAGAACGCCAGCGGTGTCATCGAAATGAGTACTCTCAGCGAAGGTATGTATCAGGCTATGGTCACTACCATCGGCGGTCTCATTGTCGGTATCATTGCCATGTTCGCCTACAACTTTATCGTAGCGCGTATAGACCACGTAGTACGCCAGCTCGAAGGACGTACAATGGAATTTATGGATTTGTTGAACGAACCCGCTTAAGTGTATGGCTCTCAAAAGACGAAACCGCGTTGAGGCAACATTTTCAATGTCCTCAATGACAGACCTTATATTCCTGCTGCTTCTATTCTTCGTGATGGCAAGCACGATGTCTTCGCCTAACGACATCAAAATCAACCTCCCCCAGGCACGCGCCAAAACCAATACCAAACAGGTGGTAGCCAAAGTGTTTGTTGACAACTTGGGAGGCTATTCAGTCGCACTCGGACGCGAAAAACCTGTGTCTTTCAATGCGGAAGACTTGGAACTCTACTTATCCTCCGTACAGCAACAATACTCAGCAATGTATATCGCTCTCCATGCTGATGAAGATATAGCATACAAGGAAGTGGTACGCGTGTTGGATATAGCCAATGAGCATAAGATGAAATTAGTCATAGCTACGAAGAAATGAACGAAGACCTCCGTGCCAAAATAGAATCTGCTTGCGTGACCGCCGTTGTGATGTTCCTCATCTTTCTTATCATGTGGTACATCTATATCGATGCATCCGTCCAAAAGGAAGAGGAAGGCATAGAAGTGTCGTTCGGCGACAGCGATACGGGTGGGGGGATGCCTGATGGTTTGTTGGCAGCCTCCACACAACCGACACCCCCTACAGCACCTCCTCCGCCATCCACTCCGTCGGATAACGATCTGATGACCCAAGAGGATGAGTCGGCTGCGGCTCTGCGCCAAGAGCAAGAGAAGAAACACAAAGAAAAAGAGAAGGCATTGCAGGAGGAACGCCGCAAGAAAAAGGAACAAGAGGCAAGGGAGAAAGCCGAACGCGAAGCTAAAGAGAAAGCACTGGCTGAAAAACAAGCCAAGGAGCAGGCCGCCATGGATAAAGCCAACCAATTGGGTGCGCTCTTCGGCAATACTGACTCACCCGAAGGTGGCAATGGTTCAGACCGAGAATCCGCTTCGTCAGGTACAAAAGGCAATCCGTTAGGTCATGGAAGCAGCGGTGGCAACTCGTGGAGTCTTGACGGAAGAGGAATAAGGGGCGAACTGCCCAAGCCGTCCACAAACTTCAAACAGGAAGGTACGGTCAAAGTCGCCATCACAGTGGATAAGGAAGGCAATGTGATTGCTGCAAAGGCAATAGGAGGAACCATTTCCGATGAAACGACCAGACAATTGGCAGTCAAAGCCGCTATGAAGGCCAAGTTCACCGACACCGACCGCCCTGACAAACAAATGGGAACAATCACCTATACATTCAAATTCAAATAAACAGTTGAAAACCAAAAAGAATGTCTATGAATTATCTTTTCCTTGACACCAATTTTGAAGAAATCGAAGCCGTTACCACTATTGATCTGCTGCGCCGTGCAGGCATTGTCCTCACAACGGTGAGCGTCACAGGTAACAGGCACGTTATGGGAGCACATCAGGTGGAAGTGACCGCCGACCGGTGTATTGCCGATTGCGATTTCAGCGATGCCAATATGCTCATCCTACCTGGCGGGGCAACGCACTTGGATGAATGTCAGCCGCTTTGTGACCTGTTACGCAAACATAACGAACAGGGCAAACAGATTGCCGCGATATGTGCCGCACCGTCCGTCTTGGGCAAACTGGGCATTCTGGAAGGCAAACAAGCCACCTGTTATCCCGGATTTGAGGATTGTCTCGGCGAAAGTTTCGTAGGCGGCTTGGTGGTTGAGTCGAAGAACATCATCACCGCCAAAGGTCCCGGTTTGGCTGCCGACTTTGCCTTCTGCCTCATCGAACATCTCGCCGGAGAAGAAATAGCAGACCAAGTCTATGATACAGCACAGTATTAAATTAATAACTGATAACAAAACAAAAAATATGAAATTCAAATATTTGACACTTATTCCTTGTCTTTTGCTCGCATCATTGATATGGGCAGAAGATGCAACACCCGTGAAGAAAGACTGGCAATGGTCCGGTATAGTCGGACTCAACGCAACAGCCACAGGTATGGTCAACTGGGCAGCCGGCGGCAAGAACAACGTTACCGGCGTGGCTTTTGGCAAAGTGCGTCTCCTCTATGACAAGGACAACCTCAGTTGGGACTCCAACCTCGATGTGGAGTACGGTATGAGTTACGTGGACCAGACCTACGACAAAGTACAGAAAGCCAGCGACCATCTCAAGTTTGACTCCAAGTTCGGATGGGCTTTCCAAAAGCAGTGGTACCTCACCGTTCAAGCAGGCTTCCAGACACAGTTCGACCTCGGCCGCACCTACCTCGGTACCGGCGCGCCCAACCCCGTAATTTCCAATATCCTCGCCCCGTCCTACACAGATATCTCTGTCGGTATTGACTGGAAACCAAACAGCATATTCTCTGTCTATCTCTCCCCTGTGGCAGGACGTATCACAACGGCTTGGGTCAGCAACAGCGTCAATGAACGCTTCAAGGACTTCAACCGCGAAACGGATATGTTCGTCAATCAGATTACCAAGTCCACGGCTGATGATTATGACCTGCGTGAGGCAATGCAGGAGAAATATGGTGTATGGCGTTACACCGATATTGGTGACAACGGTTATTCAAAAGATTATAGTAATGTAAAAGCGGAACTTGGTCTGACTCTCAAAGGAACAGTCAATTATACATACAAGGACCTCAAGGTTATGACAGGTCTGACACTTTATACACCTTATGCTTGGGACAAAACAAAACTTTATGATGTAGTCTATACGGATGCTGAATCCACGATGCAGACGCGCATATTCTCCGACCCGCAGATAGCCAAACTCCTGACCAAAAAGGGCAACACCATCCTTTCGCAGGACTATCTCGGCTATCGTGACAACAACCGCCGTTTTGGCAATTTTGATGTGGACTGGACGGTAACGCTGTCCTATCAGTTGCTCAAGTGCCTCAATGTAACTTTGTCCACCGACTTGAAGTATGTCAATGGTTTGAAGATTGCGGACAAGGACGGGAACAATCCTGTGGAGCGCGTGCAGTTCCTCGCCAACCTCGGACTTGGTGTAAGTTACGCTTTCTGATGGAGGCTATTGACCAATTAGAACAGTCAGTACGTCAGTTGCTTGATAATCAGGATAAACTAAAAAGACAACTGACCGAATTGCAGGACCAAAACGAATCAATGCGGTCGGAATTGGTACGCACCCACGGCGAATTAAACGCTCTCGAACAACGATACCGTGCCTTGCTTGCAGCGCATCAAATGTCAGGAGGAACAGAAGGAGACAGACAACGGGCAAAAGACCACTTGTCACGGATTATAACGCAAGTCAATCGGGCAATGGAGGCTCTCAAAAGTTAATCCTTCCATTGAAAGAAATGTGGAACATTGACAGAAGACAAACAAAATATAACTCTCCAGCTTGATTCTTTCCGTTTCGCTTTCAAAGTAGAACGTGATAAGGAATCAATCTATCGCCGGGCTGCTGAAATATGTAACCGCAGTTTTCAGAGTTACAGAAAAGCTATGCCCAAAGCTTCAACAGAAATGCTGTGGGCATACGTTGCTCTGCAAATGGGTTGCAACCTCTGTAGCGATGCCAGGGACAAAGACTTACAACCTATTGAAGAAAAAATAAACCAAATAAATGAACTAATACAAAAATATACAAATCAAACATTATGAACTTTTATTACATTCTCGTAGCACTTGGAGCTATGCTTATGGGTGCATTAGTGTGCTACTTCTTTTTTCGATATTCAACACGCGGGATGCTGAAAAAGGCGCAAGAAGAGGCAGAAATAATCAAGAAAAACAAAATCGTTGAGGCAAAGGAAAAATTCATAGCTCTCAAACAAGAACACGACGGAAAGGTTCGTCAAGACGAACAGCGTAAACAACAACGCGAACAACAACTCAACCAACGCGAACAGCAGTTGCAACAACGTGACCAACAACTCAAACAGCGCGAACAACAACTTAAAGAAAGTCAAGGCGAACTGCAGCGCGGACAAAATGAAATTCAGCAACGCGCCCAGAAAATGGAGCAGCAGCAAAAAGCCATTGACTATAAGCAGCAGGAGATAGAACGCCTCCATCGTCAGGCTTTGGCACAGTTGGAACAATCAGCAGGTCTGCCAGTTGAAGAGGCAAAAAAACAGTTGGTACAGTCCCTGAAAGACGAGGCTAAAACTGATGCTATGGCTTACATCAACGAGGTTATGGATGATGCACGGCTGTCGGCTAACAAAGAGGCTAAAAAGATAATCATCCAAACAATACAGCGAGTAGCGAGCGAAACAACGACGGAGAATGCTGTTAGTGTTTTTCATATTGACAATGATGAGGTTAAAGGTCGTGTCATTGGTCGCGAAGGGCGTAACATACGTGCGTTGGAAGCTGCAACTGGCGTGGAGATAGTGGTTGATGATACGCCCGAATGTATCACCGTTTCCGGTTACGATCCAATCCGTCGTGAGATTGCTTGTCTGGCTCTCCACCAGCTCATTCAAGACGGACGTATCCACCCTGCACGTATAGAGGAAGTGGTCGCAAAAGTTACAAAACAGGTTGAAGACGAGATAATTGAAACAGGCAAGCGCACAACTATCGACCTCGGCGTACATGGTTTGCACCCCGAACTGATTCGTCTCATCGGCAAGATGAAGTATCGTTCATCCTATGGTCAAAACCTTCTGCAGCACTCACGCGAAACAGCTAACTTATGCGCTGTCATGGCTGCCGAATTAGGACTTAACCCCAAGAAAGCGCGTCGTGCCGGTTTGCTTCACGATATAGGCAAAGTGGCTGAAAACGAGGAAGAACTGCCGCATGCGGCTCTCGGTATGAAAATATGTGAAAAGTACGGTGAGAAACCTGATATCTGCAATGCCGTGGGTGCCCACCACGATGAGATAGAGATGGAAACGCTCATTGCTCCTATCGTACAGGCATGTGATGCTATTTCAGGAGCGCGTCCGGGTGCGCGCCGCGAGATTGTAGAAACCTACGTCAAACGTCTCAACGACCTTGAGAACCTGGCTATGTCCTTCCCCGGGGTCATCAAGACTTATGCTTTGCAAGCAGGTCGTGAACTCCGCGTCATAGTCGGTGCCGATAAGATAAGCGACAAGGATACCGAACTGCTCAGTTTTGACCTCGCCAAACGTATTCAAGACGAAATGACCTACCCGGGTCAAGTCAAAGTAACTGTCATAAGAGAAACCCGCGCTATCAATTTCGCCAAATAAGTTCATACAATGAAAGCCCCACTGTCATTAGCCTTTATGCTCCTTTTGAGTGGGGCTTTGTTGTGCCATGCCGAGACTATCACCATCTCACTGACAAGTACATCATCCGCCGAAATAGTCGAGGGCGATGCTCCCGCTTCCGTTCAAGTCACCTATCAGCAGACAGGTGGTAACGGTAAAGGCTGGTTCACTGCCGGATCAACCGGTGATTTGATTGTAACAGGTATGCCGTCCGGCGTGATAACGAGCGTGCTTGTTTATATGCGTTCCAACAAGAAAGAAGGTGCCGGACAAGTCTCTCTGACATTAAACAGCAGTCAGTTATTCTCCTTCAGCGGTTCGTTTGCCGATTGGCAGGGAACAGGCTTTAGTAACGCTTTCCTTCCTTTTGCCGCCGTTGGCTCATGGCGAATAGACAAAGACGCTCTGTTGCAACTTCATATAGTATCTACCGAAAACAGCGTCTATTTAGGTCAGGTTGAGATTGAATACACTCCCGACCCTCCGGTTGCCCATTGTCTCGAGCTGCGTTGGCTGCAAGGTCAGACGTTCTGCCGTAAACAGATGTGTGAACCTGTTGCAGGCGGAGGGGTGGTGTTGCCCGATGTGAGTGATGAGGACAGAACAGTTGTACGTGACGGTCAAACCTATCGTTTTGTAGGCTGGACCGACCAAGTGGTGGAACAAGCGTCCGCCATGCCTTTCACCTGCCTTCCTAAAAGCCGCTACTACATAACAGAAGACAGGCTAGTGTTGTTTGCCCTGTATAAACTGCAGAATGATAACGAGCTTGTAACTCATAACGACCTCACTGACGGTGAGTATGCCCTTGCCCTCAATACAGGTCTGGGTACATTGGCGATAGCTTCAGGACGGGTGACAGGCGGAACCGTACCCACCACCGTTGCCGCCTTACAACGCAATAATGATGGCTTAGTGAAGTGGAACGCTGCATCCGTTGGTGAGGATTTTAGATACATTTTGAGCGTCAACGGTGATAGCGTGACTATATATCACCCGTTTTCGCTGTCATATTTGGGATATAACAATTCCGGCTCTCTGTCCCCGAGCGAGCGTGCGTGGGCGTGGCAACCTGTCGGCAAGGGAACAATTATCCTCTATCACGACAAGTCAGGCTCGTCCACCAAACGTGGTTTGGGCATCAAAGACAGCGGAAACGGTTTTTTGATATCAGAGAAAGTCATAATGTGGAGTGAAGAATCGGAAGGAGTCTTTGCTTTTCCGCTTGATAACGTATCATCCGAGGAGTATGTCGCTTGCTATACCACTTTCCCAAGCGTTACACCTTTGACAGAATCAACAGTACCAGTTACCCAAAAGAAAGAGTTGCGTAACGGTCATATTGTTATACATTCTGAACAACATACTTACAATCTGTCAGGTTTCCCCATTGACTGACTATGTATCTTTTTTACACCCCTGATATTGAACATTCGCATTGCCTTGGCGAGGAGGAAAGCGGTCATTGTGTCCGTGTCCTTCGTTATTCGGCCGGTGACGAAATTCTGCTCACTGATGGTCGCGGCACTACTTATACCGCCCGTATTACGACAGCGCATCCCAAACATTGCGAGTTTGAAATATTGAAGGCGGAAAAGCAGCAAAAGAACCATCCTTTCCATCTTCATATCGCGGTCGCCCCAACCAAGAACGCCGAACGCGTCGAATGGATGGTAGAGAAATGCACGGAGATAGGTGCCGACGAGTTTACTCTACTTAATTGCAGATACTCAGAGCGTAAGCAGATGCGAACCGACCGTCTTGAAAAAATTATTTTGAGTGCGGCGAAACAGTCACTGACCTGTTTCCTGCCCAAAATAAACGAAATGACTGGTTTTGAGCCTTTCCTGCGCGACATAACCGGTCAGAAGTTTTCCGGTCAGAAGTTTATAGCTCATTGTTACGAATCAGACAAACATCTTCTTCGCGACTCTATAGAGCAGGGTAGGGATGTCCTTGTTCTCATAGGTCCGGAAGGCGATTTCAGCGAACAAGAAGTGCAGTTGGCTCTCAATGCGGGTTTCCTTCCGGTCAGTCTTGGCAACAGCCGGTTACGCACAGAAACAGCCGCCGTAGTTGCATGTCACGCTGCCGTTTTGATTAACGAATAGTCTATGGAACGCCTTATTGATTTTGACCAGCATTGGTTGCTCTATATCAACAGTCACAACTCCTCGTGGGCTGACTTCCTTTTCTGGTGGATAAGCGACAAATATGTGTGGATTCCGCTATATCTCTTGTTGACAGCTTTGTTGTGGCGACGCTTTGGTTGGAGGAATACTCTCATTATGCTTGTCGGTTTTGGATTGGCAGTCGGCTTGAGTGATTTTTTCACGTCCGGTCTGTTGAAGCCTTTTTTTGCGCGCTTGCGTCCTTCTCACCACCCGCAATTCGGCTCGTTAATCCATATCGTCAATGATTATCGTGGCGGGCGGTATGGTTTCCCTTCTTCTCATGCGTCCGATACGATGGCTCTCGGATTGCTCTTTTCTATGATTTGGAAAAACAAAAAAGCCACCATTCCGCTGATGGTATGGGTGGCTTTCAACTGTTATAGCAGAATGTACCTCGGCGTACATTACCCCTTTGACATACTGATTGGATTGCTCATAGGCTCTCTTATGGCTTGGCTGTCTTATCGGGCTCTTTATATTGTTTTCGACCGTATAAAGGTTGCCGATGGCGAGGCAGTGAATCCACTTGAACGCTCATAAAACGTGAGTATTGCTCCTCTGTGAGGATGTCTTTCAACTCGTTGGTAAAGAGTACCAGCCTATTCAGTTCCTCTTGACGCGTATTGCTTTGTCGGCGCAGACGGGCATATTTGAGGTGCAATCTATATAGCGTGTCAATTTGCACCGAGTCGCTGAGTCCCAACTCGCGAACCATCATACCGGTTTGTTTACGAGCCTCTTCTTCGGCTGTACGCCTCGGAACGGAGTTGCTCTGTGACCAACCGGAAACAAACATTGAAAATAAAAAAACAACGACAAACAAACGTTTCATAAGCATTAACAGTTTTATATCATCATACCTCAAAATCCGTGCCAATCCGAAAAATATGCATCCCTCCACTTTCATAGCACACCGTTTGTACTACAAGCAGGAAGAGCGGAACCGTTCCTCACGACCCGCTATCCGTGTGGCTGTAGCCGGCATCGTTATCGGTATGACGGTTATGATTCTATCCCTCTGTGTGGTAATCGGTTTCAAGCGGACAGTCACTGACAAAGTGGCTTGCTTCGGCGCACATATACAAGTCGTCAATTTCGACAATAACAACACCTACGAAATGAAACCGGTTGAGGTTACAGACAGCCTGCTCAACGTCTTGAGTTCTATCGGCCACGTTTCCGATGTACGTGCCTTTCTTACCAAACCCGGCATCATCAAAACCGATGACCAGTTCCACGGCATTGTCCTTAAAGCGGCTGACGACTGGTCACAATTCTCCCCGAACATTATAGAAGGCCGCTTGCCCGAATCCGACAAAGAGGTGCTGCTTTCAATGACGCTCTGTCAGAAGCTCAAACTAAATCTCAATGACGACATTTATTGCTATTTTGTAGGTGATAATGTGCGTGTCAGGCGTTGGACTGTTGTCGGCATTTATTCTACCGGGTTTCAAGAGGCTGACTCACGTTTCATCTTGGCTTTATCCTCTGTTGTACGCCAACTCAACGGATGGAACGAAACGCAGGCATCCGGCATCGAAATCTACGTTGACAATCTCTCTCACCTTAACGATGCCGCTGACAATGTTTGGTACGCCACTGCCAACCACCTCGATAACTATGGCAATGCATACTACTCGCAGACGCTTGAGCAGCTCAATCCCTCTGTCTTTGCATGGTTAGACCTTTTGGATATGAACGTCATTGTCATCATCGTTCTGATGCTGCTGGTGTCGGGTTTCAATATCGTGTCGGGGCTAATAATCATGATTTTAGACAATATTTATATTATCGGTGTACTCAAAGCTTTAGGTGCCACCAACCGTTTTGTTCGCCGTATATTCATTACTGAGGCATCTATGCTGATTGGCAAGGGTATGTTGATTGGCAATCTTGTCGGACTCGGGCTGGCGGCGTTGCAGTATGTTACTCGTTTAGTGCCGCTGGATGCCGCTACGTACTATATCGGTTACGTCCCTATCGCTTTCCCGTGGCTTCAGTTTGTCTTGCTCAACGCGGGTGTGGTATTGGTCTCGTTCCTTGTCATTCTTGCTCCGTCCGCTATCGCCACTCGCATCTCCCCCGCCGAGGTGATGCGCTACGACTGAGGAACACCGGTTGTCTTTTCCTATACCTCCGCCTGCCGTTTTGCATTCTTGCATTTCGTTCGCATTTTTGCGGGGGCTTTCACGGCAGCGACTGAAAAAATCACATTCCGATTTGCATATATCCCCATTTCTTTCGAACCTTTGCTGCCCCTTTGTCACAAAGGAGATAAAATCTTTCAATTCCGCTCTCCGTACGAAGGAGGAATTGAATTATAACCGTTAGTTACTACAACGTAAAAAAGCAGTTACAGCAAAGGCGTTTATTGACGCTTGTTTTGGTCTAATGAAATCCGGAAAATTTCAAGCCCCGAAACAAGATAGTGCAATAAGCGTTCTCGTGGGTATGTTATACTTGTCTGCGCCCGACACAGGGTGGGAGGGTTATACATATCGGGCGTGGACGTTATTGTTTATTCTTGGCTGAAGGGTCTTGCAGGAACCTCAAATTGGAGAATAAGTGTGGATAACATTCACGCTTTTATATAGTAATAGGTTTGCCTATATTGACTATACGGATACTTATACGATACTATAGGGATAGTGACAGACAGACAACACAAAACGAAGCCTATGCTTTCGTCCGCGCCCTCATCTACGCCCGGCTCAAAGCCCAAGACGAAAGACCAATAAACCGATAAGATATAGAAAAATTAAAGAAATAGTGATGAATTTTTGTCAGACGAAATAAAATTCATACATTTGCAGCCATAAAAATAGAGATTGTTATGGGAGTTAAAGACTTGCACCGCAAACCGTTTGACGACGGAACTAATTGCAAATTAGACATTTTTGAAACTTATACTCAAGAATGGCTACCCGTGCCTATAATGAGTAAATATTTTAAGGCTTGCTGTATATATGACTTATTCGCAGGACCCGGATATGACTTGTCTAATAAAAAAGGTAGCCCAATAAGAATCCTTTCTCAAATCCTTCTTCAATCACAAAATATCTTAAACACGCAAACAAAAGTAGGATTATGGTTTAATGAAGCAGACAAAGCCAAATACAACCTGTTGGTTGAAAATTGTAACAAATTTGTTGAATTAGAGCCGCAATTAAAACAACTAAAAGAACTCAATTTGCTCAAAATCAAATATTCACAATCTAGATTTGAAGATATCTTCGATTCCCAAATACTTCCTGCATTGCAAAAATGTCCGTCACTGCTCTTTCTTGATCAAAACGGCATAAAACATTTGAACAAGTTTGAAAAGTTAGTAGGCATAAAACACCTTGATTTCCTATATTTTGTTTCGTCATCCTACTATGCTCGTTTCGGAGAGACAAAACAGTTCAAAGATGTGCTGGATGTTGATATGGATAATCTTCGGGCATTGAACTATAAAGACATCCATGAAATTATCACAGGTGAGCTGCGAGGTCATATTCCGTCATACTCGGATATGAAAATTTATCCGTTTTCTATCAAAAAAGACCAGAACATATTTGGAATAGTATTTGGTTCAAGTAACACTCTTGGTGTTGATAAATTTTTGAGGACAACATGGAACATAAATCCGATAAATGGTACGGCCAACTTTGATATAGAAGATGACACACAAAAAGTTCAATTGGATATATTTGAAGGCAAACGACTGACTAAAATAGAAAAATTTCAAGAAGAACTAAAACAGAACATATTGAATGCTAACATTACTGACAACGAACAAGCGTATCTGTTTACTTTAAGCAAAGGTCATATTCCTGTTCATGCAAATGACTCTATAAAACAACTGAAAGCCCAAGAACTAATCACTTACGAAGGCAGAACTCCGGCTGTAAACTATGATAATGTTTATAAGAAGCATCATTTAGTTGCATATAAACTCATTAACAAATGAAAACCACTAAAATTGAATGGACTGACCGCACTTGGAACCCGATTACGGGTTGTACAAAGTATAGTGCAGGTTGCGCCCATTGCTACGCGGAAACCATGTCTCGCCGCTTGAGGGCAATGGGCTTGGATAAATACGCTGACGGTTTTCAACTTGCCATCCATCCGGAAGCCCTGAAAGAACCTCTTCAATGGAAGAAACCGCACAATATCTTTGTCTGCTCAATGAGCGACATCTTTCACAAAGATGTGCCTTTTGACTTTGTGGATAAGATAATGACGACTATCGAACAAACGCCGCAACATTCCTACCAAATTCTCACTAAACGGGCAGAGAGAATGAATGAATATTTTTCTTCCCGCAACATCCCCAAAAATGTATGGCTTGGCGTTACCGTAGAAAACGCCGATGTGAAATCACGCATTGATTATTTACGTAACATACCTGCAACAGTTTGTTTTTTGTCTTGCGAACCTCTTTTAGAAGATCTTGGCGAACTTGATTTGCAGGGAATCGACTGGGTAATAGTGGGTGGAGAGAGTGGTAATCAAGCCAGACTTATGAAAGAAGAATGGGTACTTAATATAAAAGACCAAGTAGATGCAAGTAATGCAGCCTTTTTCTTTAAACAATGGGGGACATGGGGCAGCGATGGTATCAAGCGTGATAAGCACAAAAACGGCAAACTCCTACAAGGAAAAGTTTCTCAATCAATGCCAAAATAATCATATAAAATAATTATAATCTTTATAAAACCGCCTATGACATAACACCCCGCACTAGCAGGCAGTGCAAGACATACATAACTAAAAGCGTTATAAGCCAACTTGATTTGTTGAAACTTCGACACTTTCACAAATTATTAATGTTTCAAGTACGGTTTATGCACGCTCACGTATCAGCGTGAGTTTTCCGTGTGTAAATTTGAAACATTAAGGTAGTCGAAGACCTCAACAAATCAAATGAAGCGAACGAAAGCGCACGCTCTTTTTGTTGTATATGCTTTGATATGAACCCCATAGTAAAATTATTAACTCAAATTAACATATCTATGAAACAAAAAATCTTTACTCTCCTGCTTGCTCTAACAGCGAGTGCAGGAATCACTTTTGCCGAAACCTACAGTGGTTGGTGTGGAGAAAACCTTACATGGACTCTGACAACGGAGGATGGTGTATTGACTATTAGCGGAGAAGGTGAAATGGCATATTACGGATCTTCATATGACTATGAATATCCTTGGGATTCTTATAAATCATTAATAAAGACTGTCATCATCGGCAACGGCGTAACAGGTATAGCGTCTAGAGCTTTCTCGGGTTACAGCAATCTGACTTCCATCACCATTCCCAACAACGTGACAAGTATTGGATATTATGCTTTCCAGAATTGCAGCAATTTGACTTTTGCTACCATCAGTAACAATTTGGTGGGTATTGGAGATTATGCTTTCGCGGGTTGCAACCGTCTAAATTTTGACATTAATCTCAGCAGTGTGACGCGCATCGGAAATTATGCTTTCTATAATTGCTCAGGTCTTACCTCTGTCGTAAGCCTCAATAGTGTAACGTACATTGGAGAATATGCTTTCTATAACTGCAGCCGTATGACTTCTGACATTAATCTCAACAATGTAACAAGCATCAAACAGTATGCTTTTTACAATTGCAAAGGTCTGAAAAAAGTGGTTATTGGTGATGATGTAAAAAACATCGAGAAATATGCATTCTATGGTTGCACCTATTTGGATGAGATTACTATCGGAAGTGGTATCAATGCGGGTTACGGCATCGGTATTGAAGAAAAGGCTTTTTATGGTTGCTGGTATCTTTTGAGCGTTACGTGTAAAGCGGAATATCCACCATCCATCAACGAGAATGTATTTTGGGAATGCGGAGTATTAAGCGGTATTGATTTGTATGTGCCTGAAGAATCAGTCAAGCGTTACAAGAAAGCGGACGTGTGGTCGGAATTCAATATCGTCGGTAAAGACCTCGGCACGGACGATCCCACCAACCCGACAACCGACCAATTCACAATCACATGGCAGGACGAGAACGGAAACATACTAAAGACTGACCAAGTGGAAAATGGCACAACACCTGCCTACACAGGCACGACACCGACCAAAGAGGGATATGATTTTGTAGGCTGGCTGCCGAATATCAAACCCGCGACAAAGAACATCTGCTATACAACGTATTTCATCCCGCAGGCACAAGCGGAAGAAAAGGTCTATACCGTGAACATCAACGGCGAGAACTGCTCGCTGAATATCAACAACCAGTACCCCGAAGGCGCAGTCATCACCATAGAGGCAGTCGCAGACGAGTGTTTCGAGTTCCAACAGTGGAGTGACGGCGAGACAGCCAACCCGCGCACCGTCACCGTAACGAAGGATATGAACCTCACGGCAGAGTTCAACAAACTGCGTTACACCGTCACAGGACAAACAGAGGCGGGTACCGGCGGCAAAGTGCAGATAATAAAGAAATGATGTCGGACGCAGAAAATCAAACGACTATGAAACGTATATCATTTATATTGTTCCTTCTGCTGCCCGCACTGCTCTTTGCGCAGACCGATACGCAGTTGGAGATGGATTGCGGCGACACGTATGAGGTGCTTGCCGTTGCCGACGAAGGCTGGCAGTTCGTCCGTTGGTCGGACGGCGAGACAGCCAATCCACGTACCGTAACAGCCACAGAGAACGCCACCTATACCGCCGTCTTTGAACCGGTCATCGTATGCGGAACAATAGAAACCACTGACGGCACCACCGTATGGGAGGATGAGTTGCCCTTCACATGGGAAGACAAGATTTTCACCGAAGCGGGAACACAGACCACCACCTTGAAGAGTATAGACGGTTGCGACTCCATTGTCACCTTCACCCTCCGTGTACGCTATAACAACATCGTCTTGCAAGAGAACGAGAGCAGCGAGTATTACGACCTCTTCGCAGAGGACTACAACGGCTATAAGGTGACTACCGCCACGCTGAACAGGCAGTTCACCATAGGTAAGTGGGCGACACTGTGTCTGCCGTTCAATGTCACACGCGGACAGATGATGGCACTCGGTCTGTACGGGTCGGTTTATGAGTTCCGTTATGCGGCAATGACTGAGACTGACGAGTTGGACTTCATCTATTTTGTCCGTGCGCCACGGATAGAAGCAGGCAAAGGCTATGTGGTCAATGCCAATGCCAAGCTTGCAGCCAGATCATCCCTCACATTCGTCAACGTGACCGTCAATACCGATGCCGACACAGGGGACATAACGACTCTGACGGGTTACAACGACGGATCGGGTCGCGGCAGCATTTATATGGTCGGTACATTGCGCACGGGTGTGCTGACAGGCTCAACCAGCGGGAACACGTATCTCGGT
>JAIKXR010000024.1 GCA_024683975.1 Paludibacteraceae bacterium | reverse complement strand
GATGCAATCGTGAGTGTCTATGCCGAGCAATGCGATGGCGAGAATCTCCAAGCCCCACTTGGCTTGCCCTGCCGCACCCGACCAATAATAGTCAAGGAAAGCAGTGTGCTTACCGGACTTGGGGATGTAACTCGGGTCAATGGCAATGGCTTTGCGTGTCTCGTTTGAGAAATACTTGTCTGCAAGTATGGAGTTGAACTCCAACCAGTCAAAGTCTTTTTGGAAGACAGTGCGATAAGTTTGCTCTATACGTTTGCCTGCTTTTCCCATCTGAGTAAAGTTGATACGCGAGTTTAAAGCCATATACAATGTCAAAACCTCGACGATGTTTTGTTTGAGGGGTTTATTGACTTTTTGCGAACACAGCAATAGTGTTTCTTCACAAATTTGAGCGAATTGGTTGAGTGGGTCTGAAATCATTGTAACTTTTTGTTTGTCAGACTGTAAAGGTACAACATTTCTCCCACTTGACCAAATTTTCAAGTACTAAAATATGTCAAATAACGCATTTATTTTTAATAAATTAAGTCCGTTTTTAACGGAGTGTTGAAATTAAGGAATAATCCGTATTTTTGCGCGTTCATTAGTAATGAAGTATTCCCTTCTTCATACTGACATTGAAAGACGGAAATCTCCCACTACTACAATATAATATTTAAACCATATAACAACATGAAGACACAAATCCTATCCCTGACCATTGCTTTAAGCTTCAGTCTCGCTCTCGCAGCGCAGGACTTACTTCCGCAGCCCGCTTTCGGCGACAACTGCACCAGTATCCTTGTATCCCCGGGTGCCAGTGAGGACGGCTCCGCCATCACCTCCCACACCTGCGACTCGTGGTACCGCACATGGATGCGCTGGCTGCCGTCGGTGGAGTACAAGAACGACACATTAGTGCCTGTCTATACCGGTCTTATGCACACCGAGTACCCGGGCAGCATGGACGGCGTGAAGGAGAAAGGCAAGGTGCTGCAGAAAGCAGGCAAGACCTATCGCGTACTCGACACCGCTTATCCCTGCCTGAACGAGAAGCAGTTGGCAATGGGCGAGACAACCTACGGCGGCAAAGACACGCTGCGCAACAAGGACGGGCTGCTGATGATTGAGGAACTGGCACGGTTGGCTCTACAGCGTTGCGCCACAGCCCGCGAAGCCATCCTCTATATGGGCGAACTGGCGTATGAATACGGCTACGGTGACGGGGGCGAGTGCCTGACCGTCATTGACCCGAAAGAGGCATGGATATTCGAGATTCAGGGCGAAGGTCCCGACCAGCTTGGTGCCGTATGGGCAGCGTGCCGCATACCCGACGGCGAAGTGAGCGTGAGTGCGAATATCAGTCGCATAGGCAGCCTCAAACCCCTGACCGAACCGGCACAACAGAAGACCAAGAAAGGCAAGAAAGCGCCATACAAACCCCTTGAGAGCGAGATGGTGATGGCATCGCAGAACGTGTTTGCCGTAGCTCGCAGACTCGGTCTGTGGGACGGGAACGGTGAGTTCTCCTTCTGGCGCGCATACAGCGGCGAGAACTACGAAGGCGATATGAAGAACTACGCCATCCGCGAACTCTTTGTGCTGCAGCAGATTGCGCCGTCTCTTGGTCTGACCAAAGACATAGAGGAACTGCCGCTGAGCGTCAAGCCCGACAAGAAACTGTCGGTCAAAGATGTCAGCCGTCTGCTCGGTTCGTATTACGAGGGTACGGAGAGCGACCTGACGCAGCTGATGCGCGTGCCGAAGAAAGGGCGCAAACTGTTCAGCAAGGAGAAATGGGAGGACAAGGACAGTATCGTTTCCAACTTCGCCAACCCGTGGATGCGCTTCGACGAGATAAGCGCGTATTACGCGATGACAGGCGACGAGCACTTTGACTGGGTGCGCACGATAGCCGTTCCGCAGTGCGCGTATTCAACTGTTATTCAGGCACGTGAGTGGCTGCCCGATGCCATCGGAGGTGTATGTTGGATGTCGCTTGACAACCCGGGACAGAGTCCCCGATTCCCTATCTTTGCCGGCGGCACCGAACTGCCTGCGATGCTGAAGATATGCGGACAACATCGGTATAGAGAGGACTGCCTGCTGTGGCATCTGCGCCAGACCAACAAACTCGCTGCAGTGCGCTGGGGTATATGCCGCAAGACGCTTGAACCCGCCCGTGACCGCTTCCTTGACAAGGGTCTGCGCGAACTGCCGTTTGTGGAGAAGACCTACAAGGATATGATTCGTACGGACGAGAAGGAGGCTGCGGCACTGCTGAACGACTACACCGCCGACTTTGTGGGGGCTGTCGTTCTCCGCTGGGACGAGCTTTACCTCTCCTACTGGCGCAAGTTCTGGGCAGGATTCTAATGCTTGGCTAATCAATCGTAACATATATAAACAAAACAGAGGGTACTATCCATTAGTTCCCTCTGTTTTATTATGTGATTTATCTGCAAATTCAGACATTATAGTTTCGGACCTGCGGCGACGAGTGCCTTGCCTGCTTCGTTGCCTTCGTACTTGACGAAGTTCTTGATAAAGCGCGAGGCGAGGTCTTTGGCTTTCTCATCCCATTGGGCGACATCAGCGTAGGTGTCGCGGGGGTCAAGTATAGCAGGGTCAACTCCGGGCAGTGCGGTAGGAACTTCGAAATCGAAATACGGGATTTTCTTTGTTTCCGCTTTCAGTATTGATCCGTCAAGAATAGCATCTATGATACCACGAGTGTCGCGTATGGATATACGCTTGCCCGTACCGTTCCAACCCGTATTAACAAGGTAAGCTTTGGCTCCGCTCTTCTCCATACGCTTAACGAGTTCTTCTGCATACTTGGTCGGGTGAAGTTCGAGAAAAGCCTGCCCGAAACAAGCCGAGAAAGTCGGAGTAGGTTCGGTTACGCCACGCTCCGTACCTGCAAGCTTGGCGGTGAAACCGCTGAGAAAATAGTATTTGGTCTGTTCGGGGGTAAGAATGCTAACAGGGGGCAGAACGCCAAAGGCATCGGCAGAAAGGAAGATGACGTTTTGAGCGGCAGGACCTGCGCTGACGGGTCGAACGATTTTTTCGATATGTTCGATAGGATAACTGACACGGGTGTTTTCGGTGACTGACTTGTCGGCGAAATCGATTTTGCCGTTTTCGTCCACAGTAACGTTTTCAAGGAGAGCGTTGCGCCGGATGGCGTGGTAGATATCAGGTTCGGACTCTTTGTCAAGGTTGATAACCTTGGCATAGCAACCGCCTTCGAAGTTGAACACTCCGTTGTCGTCCCAGCCGTGTTCATCGTCGCCGATGAGGAGGCGTTTGGGATCCGTGGAAAGAGTGGTCTTGCCTGTGCCTGAAAGTCCGAAGAAGATAGCGGTGTTCTTGCCGTCCATATCGGTGTTGGCAGAGCAGTGCATAGAAGCGATACCACGGAGTGGCAGATAGTAGTTCATCATTGAGAACATACCTTTCTTCATCTCGCCGCCATACCAGGTGTTGAGTATAACCTGTTCGCGTGAAGTGGTATTGAAGGCTACGCATGTTTCGGAGTTGAGTCCGAGTTCTTTGTAATTGTCCACCTTGGCGAGAGATGCTGTATAAACAACGAAATCAGGTTTGAAGTCAGCCTCTTCTTCGGCAGTGGGTTTGATAAACATATTGCGGACGAAATGAGCCTGCCAGGCGACTTCCATCATAAAGCGGACTGCCATACGCGTGTCTTTGTTGGCTCCGCAGAAAGCGTCAACCACGTAGAGATGCTTGCCGGAGAGTTCTTTGACAGCAAGGTTTTTGACTTTAGCCCAAACATCAACGGACATAGGGTGGTTGTCGTTCTTATACTCGTCAGATGTCCACCAGACGGTGTCTTTTGAATTCTCGTCCATAACGATATATTTGTCTTTGGGCGAGCGGCCGGTATAGATACCGGTCATCACGTTAACTGCACCGAGTTCAGTGAGGCGGCCTTTCTCGTAGCCTGTGAGTGCAGGGTTCATTTCCGCCTCGAAGAGTTCCTCATAGGAAGGGTTGTATGCTTTCACCGCAGAACCGGAGATGCCATACTGTGACAAATCTATTGCTTTCATATTGTAAAAATTAGTTATTCTTGATGTTATATTTCGTTAAAAACGTTACAAAAGTAGTGCCAAGACGCTGACAAAACAATCAAAGTGAGAAATAAAAAGTTTTTGCAAGTTGCAGTTTGCAGAATTTGCGTTATTTTTGCGGTCAGTTTATTGAAACGCAACCGAAAACCGCTTTCGTTGTTGCGTACCACCGGCAGTTTTTATGATAAGAGAAGATGAATTGACAGGAATAGGACGCATCAGCCGTCTTCATGGAAAGAGAGGCGAAGTGCAGTGCATACTTACAAATGAGTTGCTGTATGATAGTGATGCAGATTTTGTTTTTTTGCGTTTGGACGGCTTGTATGTGCCTTTCCGCGTCGTTGAATGGCACGGGAAAGGGGCTGATTCGGTGCTTTTCTCTTTGCAGGGTGTAGCTACAGAGCAGCAGGCTTTGCGGCTTGTCGGGGCGGAAGTGTTCCTCTTGCGTAAGGACTGCACAGCGGTGGAAGAGAACAGTGAAGATTTGCTGACTTGGCAGGACTTGTCAGGCTACCGGCTGTACGATGCCGACGGAGTGGACAGGGGGGTGATTGCCGAAGTGGACGAAACGACAGCCAATACCCTCTGCCGGACGGATTATGGTCTCCTTTTCCCTTTGCACGAAGACCTTATTCTGCGGATTGACACAAGCATGAAGGAAATTGCGCTTAACGTCAAGGCGTGTGTTTGAGATTATCGGTATGACACCCATATAAGTTATTCCCTCCTCATTTCTCCAAAGAAACGCATACCATCTAAAATAACAATTATACGGAAGGAGTCTTTTTTGTGGCGAAGCAAGAATGATTCTTGTGCTTTATGTTTTCAACTCTTATCATTTGGTTGTGGAGTAATTACTGCATTTGTCCTGCCGCCTTCATAACTATCTTCGAGAAACGAGCAGCTTGAGCCGTGCTTAATTCGCCCTTGGCTGTCTCTATTTTTTCGCTAAGTTCATTGCATTGTTCCATCATTTCTGCCATCTCGGTCATGGCTGTCACATCACCATTCTCCGCCTTTTTTAGAACTTTAACATATTGATTTACATATCTTTCATACTCGTCCAATATTTCGTCCCAGTCTTCCGAACCTGCTGAACTGCTTGCAGGAACTTCATCATAGTCAAGGCTCGGAGTGGATGCAAATTCATCTTCTAACTCAACCGGTGCTACGAACGAGCCATCGTTCTCGCAGCTAACATAGTTCAAACTGAACGGCATGCGTTTGCCGTCTTTGGTACGAATGAAAGCTCCCTGATATACATTTCCATTAATATTTCCATCAAAATATCCGGAGACACTACCCTTGTTGTTCTGTTCAGCCATAATGATATGGTTTCCGGACCCCTCGCCTGTCAGTTTTAGGTGGTTTTGGATGCCATTAGCAGTTTTGTCGTAGTAGTACGCACCGAAGAGGTCTGAACCGCTCCACCAGAGCGACATATGTACGGCGTATTTACCATCAATCGTTCCAATCCAGTAGGCTTCGCCGTCCTGATTGTCCACAAAGTCCTTGGCTGAACATTCTTTTACGCTCAAGCAACTCGATACCTTGAAGGTGAAGTTTTTGTTTTCGTACTTCTCAAACTCGTCTGTGGTCCAGCGGACACGCCCTGTCTCTCCGCTTTCCAAAGTGAACAAGTTTTCCAAATCTTCGCTGGAATAGACACCGGACAGGCCAGCGGCGGTCGGACTCCATGAAATTGCTATATTTCCATCAGCATCCATGATGTCTATACCGATGCCAAAGTTGCCTCTCACGCTTGCTCCAAAGTGGCCGACAGGCTCAACCCCCTTTGTGTCGAAGGCGAACGGCACATCAGTACGTTGGAGTTCGATACTAATCATATACTTGCTGCCAAAGTTTTGTTCGTTGTATTTGACAGTGTACTGTTTTTCAACAACGGTGAAATACTCCTTGAGAGCGCCGCGAACTTGGGTGGTCTCCGGTGTCAGGATTGCATCTTTGTTTTCTTTTTTTCCGCAGCCTGTCAATGCAACGGCTGCCAGTGCCATAATGACAAAATACTTAATTGTTTTCATTGTAATTATAAAATTTATGTGATTGCAAAAGTAATGCTTTTTTGACTTTTTGTTCAAACGCTGCTTTGGGCATATATTTTTCGCAGATACCGTGTAACACTTGTAGGCTTTGATGCGAAAAACAGGCGCAAAGGAACGCAAACAAAAGAAAAGGCGCAAAGTTTTTGCACTTTGCGCCATAATTAGCCCTAAAAAAACGGAATGCGTCTACATTTAGAAAACCATGTTTTGCCAAACGGTATTAAAAGCAAGACTTGCGAGTAAAATTATCCATATCCAGCCATTATGCTGGATATAATGCGATTTCCTCAAAATTGACATCACTACCAAATTCATCACCCAAATGGCCATTATAGGCCAAATGGGAAACTGGAAAATACTCTCCAATAAATGTCCATTGAACAAGAGAAGCATAGTTCTCTGGAAACCGCATAACGGACAACTTATCCCCAACAACTGCTTATAGCACAAGGCAATAAAACATGCGTCATTCTATTATGAAAACATGTTCATCCATTCAAGCCATGCAAATCCGGCTGAACCAATAATAGCAACGGCAATCACGTAGTACACTATATAGATTGCACCGAAAATAACACCCAAGACAGAGATGATTTTGCCTGCTTTCAGCATACCGAAACCTTTGTACAATTCGGGTTGCTTGTTATAAGCAGCCAGACCTTTGTTCGCCAGGATAATGCCGACAATACCGCAAACAAGGCCTACAAAAAAACAGCCAAAAACAAGAGAACATATTCCCAGCACCAATGCTGCTACAGCATACGGTGCGTTTTGTTGTTGATTCTCCATCATTTATACATATTATGATTTCTGGATAGCTTTTGCCAGCTTGGCGTTAATCTTCTGTAAACGAGCCAACTGAGATGCAGTCATATCATCTTTTGCGTTATCAAGTTGCTCTGCCAACTTCTGATATTTCTCCATCAGAGAAGCCATCTTGGAATAAGCACTCATGTCGCCTGCCTGTACTTTTTTGTACACCGCAATGTACTCATTCACATACTTCTCATACGAATCAAGGATGCTGTCCCAGTCGGAAGAGGAAGAGACAGCCACAGAGGGAACAACCATTGCAGAACTGTTAACAGCATTGACATCGTTGCTAACGGTCAGACCGAAAATTACAGCCATGACCAGAAAAAATGATTTCTTCATGTTTTTTGATTTTTAATTTGTTAATACTAAACGGCGCATTTATTTTACTTTTGCGCTCATATGAATAATTCTGCTTTTGTTATCTTCACTGGTAAAATGCGGAACTTCTTTATCAGAATAAATATTAAAATCCTGCATCACTTGTGATTTTCAAGATGCGCTCTTGTTGTTCCGATGTTAATTCTGCTTTTTCCAATTCCTCAGCAACCTTTAACATTTTTACTCTGTCTTTTTCTTTACATGCTTTTTCATACTGCTTAATCAACGAATCAGTTGAAGAAGTACATGCAACCATAGCAAAGCTAAACAATGCTACTACTACATAAATAATTTTTTTCATATTAGTTTGATTATTCGTTTTGCCTACTCTTTATCGGATTTTCGGCTTCCTCCGTCATATTAATGCGATTAAACGCGCAAGAAGTACCACTTCAGTCGTATTTTCGCACATACGGTGTACAACTTGTGTGCTGTGACGCGAAAAACAGGTGCAAAGGAACGCAAACAAAAGAAAAGGCGCAAGGATTTTGCCCTTTGCGCCCTAATTAGCCCTAAATTTCATATTTCACTTTTTGCCGCTATGGTTGGGGTATATCAACGGATAATCTTCGCATATATTCCGCAAGCGGAGATGGTCACGGATCAAAGATGAGATATATAGTTCCTGCAATGGATCTTCATACTGCGGATATGTCTGAAGCAATTGGTTGTGCTGTTCTAACATATTATTCCCATAACAGGAAAGCAACACAGCGGTAGTATTCATGGTTTTTTCCGGCATATTGGAGAGCGAATCGGCATATATACGGTATAGCGAATCGTATTGCTTTTCTGCCTTATATTTTACGTTTAGCCATGTGGAGTCCGCCGCAGGTTGAGTGATGACCACTACCGTATCTGTTTGCACGACTACCGGCGCGACAGGATTAACCTGATGCGGCAAAAATGTAACAACAAGGGCAATGATAATACCGTTGAGGGCTAATAGGGGCAACAGCCATTTCAAGTGCCAATAGCGGTGAACCGCTGTACGTACCTGACGGACAGAGGCGTACCTCCGAGGCGGCACGACAGAGCAGCATCGGTGTACAATCATCCTCATCCGTCCGGGGAAAAGTGCTTCCAGAATCTTGCCTAATGCGTAAATGTCTTTAGCAACGGACAAATGTTCGTTCTCCTCCGGAACGGCTTCTGCAATAGAGGGCGAAGTGCCGATATTCTTGGCTAAATACGCATCCGTGTCAGCAAAACCGAAATCAATCAGACGGACATGATTGCCTGCATTGGTAATCAGAATATTGCCGCTTTTCAAATCGCCATGTACGGTTTGACGCTCATGCAGAAACACCAGTGCTTCCATCAACTCGCCGGCTACCCGTTTTCGCTCTGTCCATGACGGTTTTTCATCCAAGAAACGATTGAGAGTCCGTCCTGCCACATACTCCATGACAATGGCTCTGCCCAAGTCCGGCACATCTGTCATCTGCCATGTTTTGACAACATACAGGCAGTCGATAGCGCGCATGATGTCATACTCGCGTTGCAGTAGCAAACGGTTGCGTGATGTATTGCCTTCTTCCTCTTTGGCAACCTTCAGCACCACCCGTTTGCCGTCCGCCATCGCCCTATAGACACGGTTGTGCCCGCTGTCAGACATCAACTCGAAATCCGAGAAGAAGGAAGCACCCAATTCGCTGGCAGAGAGGTCACGCAAAGGACCTGATGTGAATTCATAATAACTCATGGTATTGTCAACCACATCCTGCGCAGGCATCCCAGTTTTTATTATATATCAATTCCAACCGCCCCATTTCTCATCCTTTCTTACCATATCTTCATTTAGTGTAACCCATACATCTTTGGTTATAGTAAGGAACTTGTGTCAAATTTTGAGGATGCCGCCTCTTGATAAATTTTCCCGAAGTCAGGATGTAAATTACCAATCACTCTAAGATTGTAACTTGAGAACAGCCATCATAAACCGTCAACGTAAGGAAATAAATAAAGATGCCCTGTTTGTCGAGCATATCTGCTCGTTTTTTTACTTTTTTTAGTTTTATCAGATAACACCTTTTTTTTAATGCGCCTCTAACCAGTTCTTTCCTGTACCGTATGAGGCAATAAGCGGTACCGACAGGTGAATCACGTTTTGCATCTCGTTTACAACTATGTCTCTCACTGCATCTGTCTCAGTTACGGGAACATTGAAATTCAGTTCATCATGTACCTGCATTATCATCAGGTCGTTGGTGGCGGGTTGCTCACGCTGGGGCAGGATCTCCTTGGCAAAACGGCGATGGATACTGACCATCGCAATTTTAATAATGTCAGCGGCAGTCCCTTGAATAGGTGCGTTGACCGCATTGCGTTCGGCAAAACTTCTGACAGTAGAGTTATGACTTAAGATGTCGGGGAGATAGCGCCGCCTGCCAAATAGTGTCTCGACATAACCGTGTTCGCGTGCGAACTGTTTTTGCTTTTCTATGTATTCAGCCACACGCGGGAATGCCTCAAAATAGCCGTTAATCAGTTGTTGTGCCTCTTGACGCGGACAATCTAATTGCTGCGACAACCCAAAAGCCGATATTCCGTATATAATTCCAAAATTGGCTGTTTTGGCACGTCGGCGTTGTTCCTTGCTGACCTCTTCTATAGGCACGCCAAAAATCTTAGCAGCTGTGGCGGCATGAATATCCTGCCCTTCAACAAACGCTCTTATCATGTGTTCATCTTGTGCGCAATGAGCCATCAGTCTAAGCTCAATTTGCGAATAATCGGCACTGAGAAAGAGACAACCGGTATCAGGTATGACAGCCTGACGAATGAGTTGTCCCCTGTCGGTTCTGATTGGCAGGTTCTGCAAGTTAGGGTGACTGCTGCTTAACCGTCCGGTGGCGGTCACTGTCTGATGATAAGTGGTATGGATCTTACCAGTGGCAGGATTGATATATGATGGCAGAGCAGATACGTAGGTTGAAATAAGTTTTTTAAGTTCTCTTTGCTCTAAAATAAGCGGAATAACGGGGTGACGATTGCGCAATGGTAACAGAACTTCTTCAGATGTGGAATACTTGCCTGACTTTTGGCGTTTGGCCTTGGGGTCGAGATGTAGTTTGTCAAAGAGTATGTCGCCTACTTGCGAAGGCGAATTTACATTAAACGTAGTGCCTGCAAGTTCATAGATTCTCTGTTCTAATGATATCAATTCGGCTGTCAACTGCTTTTCTGCTTGTGTCAAGAGGTCTGTGTCGAAGCGAACTCCGGCATTCTCCATATCCCTAAGCACTTGTACGAGTGGCAACTCTACCTCTTGATAGAGATTCCACAAAGCAGGGTCTTTCTTTAACGCACCCCAGTCAGGCTCGACCGATGGATTGAACGGCAGTTCTGAATGGAGCAGATAGGAACAAAGACGGTTCTCTATCGTGTCGTATGAAGAAGTCTCTTCTTGAGGAGCGCTTTCGGCTGTGGCAAAAAGGTCAAGAGTGGCTTCCTGCCTCGTCTTTTTTGCCGGCGAAACAGGTGCTGCGGATGTTTTAGCGGGAGCGTTACGCAACAATGAGCGAAACTCTAACTGCTCGTACAATGGAGTCAATGCAGACCAATCAGGTTCCTGACGTAGCAATACTTCTTCATCGAAACCGACCGGTACATCTGTGCGGATAGTGGCAAGAAAATATGAGAAACGTATCTGTTCGGTTTGCGAACTTACTTTTTCACGTAAAGCACCTTTCAACTCATCTGTATGAGCAAGCAGATTTTCTATCGTCCCGTAAGTCTCCAACAGTGAAACGGCAGTTTTTTCACCCACACCTGTGCAACCCGGTATATTATCAACCTTATCGCCCATCAGACTCAGAAGGTCAATGATTTGTTTCGGATTCCGAATACCGTATTTAGTACAAACTTCTTTAGGTCCCATCTGCTCATAACCTCCCGTATGGCGTGGACGGAACTGAAATACATGCTCGCTGACCAACTGACCATAATCTTTGTCGGGAGTCGCCATAAAAACTTCTATTCCCGCATCTGCGGCTAATCGCGATAACGTGCCAATCACATCATCAGCCTCAAAGCCGGCAACCTCAAGTTGCGGAATCCGCATAGCGTCAAGAATAGAATGGATAACAGGTACTGCACGGCGTATATCTTCGGGGGTTTCCTGACGTTGAGCCTTGTACTGCTCGTATGCCTCGTGTCGGAACGTCTTGCCGTGAGGATCAAAAGCGACTGCCAAGTGTGTCGGTTTGACGCGCTTGATGAGATCTTCCAGAGTAACAACAAAACCAAACACCGCACTCACATTCTCTCCTTTGGAGTTGATACGGGGGGACTTGATAAAAGCATAATATGCGCGATAAATCATCGCGTATGCATCAACTAACAAAAGACGTTTCATACGCAAAAGTTTAGACCTATCCTGAAAATTATTTATGTTACCACTCAATCGGTGTTTGACCGTGAGACAGCAGATATTTATTGGCTTCGGAGAAATGGCCGCACCCGATAAATCCTCTGTGAGCTGACAACGGACTGGGGTGTGGAGCTGTCAGAACAAGGTTCTTACGGCGGTTGATATACTGTCCTTTACGCTGGGCATAACTGCCCCACAACATATACACTATGTTTTCGCGGCGTTCATTGAGAGCCATTATGGCGGCATCCGTTACCTCTTCCCAACCTTTGTTCTGATGGCTGCCGGGACGATGAGCCTCTACGGTCAATGTGGCATTCAGCAGCAACACTCCTTGCTCCGCCCAACGCAGCAGATTTCCTGAAGACGGAACAGGAATGCCTAAATCGCGCTGTAACTCCTTGTATATATTCTCCTGCGACGGCGGAATACGCACCCCGTCATTGACCGAAAAACACAAGCCATGTGCCTGACCGACATCGTGGTACGGATCTTGTCCTAAAATGACAACCTTGACATTGTTGAAAGGACAGACATCAAATGCACGAAAGATATATTTGGCAGGTGGAAAACACTGGCAAGTAGCATATTCGTGACGGACAAAGGATGCAAGCAATTCAAAGTACGGCTTGTCAAACTCGCTTTGCAGTACTTCTCTCCAACTCTCGTCAATGCGTACAACCATACAGTCTTAATCCATTATAAGCATAGCATCGCCATAGTCACCAAAGCGGTAGCCTTCGCGTACGGCTTCATCGTAGGCGTTCATAACCTCATCGTAGCCGCCAAAAGCAGCCACACACAGCAACTGGATAGACTGACTGGGATAAAGATTGACAAGACACGAATCGGACACGGCAAAGTCGTAGGGAGGATAAATGAATTTGCTCGTCCAGCCATGGTAGGACTTAATCTGACCTATTGTTCCGGCAACGTGTTCAAGAGCACGAATAACCTCTGTACCGACTGCGCATATATGTTTTTCAGCCGCGTGGGCACGGTCAACAGCATCAACCAACGGCTGCTGAATATCAATCTCTTCCGAATCCATCTTATGTTTAGGCAAATCGTCCACCTCAATGCGCTTGAAATTGCCCAGCGAAACGTAAGAAGTCAGTATATGAGTCTCTATGCCGGATATTTCCATACGCTTGAACAACTGTTTGGAGAAATGCAAACCAGAAGCAGGAACAGCCACAGCACCTATCTTTTCCGCAAAAATAGTCTGATAACGCTCTTCATCCATCTCTTCTATCGGGTAGTCCGGGAAAAGATTCTCATAGTCTTGCTGCAACTCCTCGTCCAACGGACGATGGATATATTTAGGTAGCGGAGTATGACCGAGTTCGTAAAGACGATCAAGAAACTCTGAATTGTCATAATCGGTCAAAAAACGTACAGTACGACCGCGTGATGTGGTATTGTCTATTACTTCCGCGACAATGGTCAAATCCTCATCAAGAAAAAGTTTATTGCCAATGCGTATCTTGCGGGCGGGATCAACAAGCACGTCCCAGTAACGCATCTCGTGATTGAGTTCACGAAGCAGAAAAATCTCTATATTAGCCATAGTCTTTTCCTTCTGTGCATAAAGACGGGCAGGAAAAACCTTGGCATCATTGAACACAAACACATCACCCTCACCGAAATAAGAAACAATGTCTTTGATGCCTTTATGCTCTATCTCACCTGTCTTGCGGTGCAAAACCAGCATTCGGGAATCGTCACGATAAGGAAGAGGGTACTGCGCAAAAAGATGCTCAGGAATATTTACTTTGAATTGACTTAATTTCATATTATAGTTGTTTGTTTTCTTAAATTTTGTTTAATGATATTCACTTCACATTTTTAATATTCTTCTAAAAATGTTATGTTTTAGAATATGCTCTATCTGCCGCCTTCATCATTGAGCATTCGTTCAAACTGCTCAAATGTTATACAGTCTTTCTCTGTTATGTCCCCTACTCGTGTGCGCCTCAAAGCTGTCAGGTGGGCACCTGAACCAAGTCGCTGGCCAATATCACGGGCCAACGCACGTATGTAAGTGCCTTTGGAGCAGACTATACGCAAACCCAATTGCATAAGTTCAGCATCAAAAGAAAGTATCTCTATCTCATCTATTACCAGCAATTTGGCCTTGAGATCAACCTCTTCACCCTTACGGGCCAACTCGTATGCACGCTTGCCATCCACCTTGACTGCTGAAAACATAGGCGGCACTTGCCATTGTTCGCCTATAAAGGCAGGTATTACCTCTTCCACTAACTGACGGGTTATATGCCCGGTCGGATATGTGGCATCGATTGGCTTTTCCAAATCAAAACTCGGTGTTGTCGCGCCTAATTGCAACGTGGCTACATATTCTTTTGTATGCTGCTGCAATTCATCGATACGTTTAGTCTGCTTGCCTGTACATACAACCACCACTCCCGTAGCAAGCGGATCTAATGTACCGGTATGACCGACCTTGAGTTTCTTTATACCCAACTTGTGACATAACAACCAGCGCGCCTTGCCTACCACATCAAAACTCGTCCAACGGTATGGTTTGTCAAATGCTATAATCTCACCCTCGATAAAATCCATCCTGTCAGCGAATCACGCAAAAAAATGACAAACAAGGGCAAACGTTCCAGCTAACATGCAGTAAACCGCAAAATAGGTCAGTTTTTGCTTACGTACAATCGCCAGCATCCACCGGCACGCAACACACCCGGTAATGAAAGCGGCAAGAAACCCAATAGTCAATGGCAGCCACCCGATAGCAGGTGATGCCACTTTGCCCGTTATCAAGTCTAACGACTCAAGAAAAGCGTCACCCAACACTGGTATCAATACCATTAGGAAAGAGAAACGCGCAACAGATTCTTTTTTAACACCGCACAACAACCCCGTGGCAATAGTCATACCGCTGCGGCTCAAACCGGGTAAAATAGCTATTGCTTGCGCACACCCTACTGTTATCGCATCCTTCCATCCGATGTTGTGACCTGTGTCTGTAGCGGAAGATTGCAAACGACGCTTGGTAAGATACTCGCTCAAACCAAGCATGAAAGAGGTTATAAGCAGGCATATACCTACCAACAGCAAACCGCTGCCAAAGAACTGCTCAACCTCCTCCTTGAAAAAAACACCCACCACAAAAATAGGAATACAACTTAATAGCAGAAGCGAAACATATTGCTTGTCATCGTTCCACTGTATTGTTGTAAATGTGCCTTTGAGTAACTTACCTATCTCCTGACGCAACACCACAATGGTTGAAAGAACGGTAGCAACGTGCAAAAAAACGGTAAACGTCAGATTCTCTTCAGATGTTGTACCTAACAGAGCCTGACCTATCTCCAGGTGACCCGATGATGATACTGGAAGAAACTCTGTCAGACCTTGGATGACACCTAATATCAAGGCTTCTAACCAACTCATTTCCATAGCGGACTAATAAATGTTTGCTAATGACTAATCTCTTTTTTTCCAAAGTATGGCTACTATCATCAGCACAAATCCCGCTAATGCCAACATCGGACCAACCGTAATTCGCCTGACGGAAAAAATATCAGGATTGTACTGTGTCGCACCGCTCGGGTCACCTATCATCAGCACGAAACCGATTATTATGATTACAAATGAAACAGCTATCAGAATACTGTTAAATTTAGGAAGATTATATCTCATACTTTTCAAATTACTTAACTGTCAATATTATCGAAATCTTTTATTTTCACTATATCTCGTACATTTTCTCTACTTTCATTCTCACATACCTGCCCGTAGCGACAAGCGAAGCAAGGAACGTGATTATCAATCCGCTCAACAATACTGTAAGAACCACTATGCCTATGTTTTCAAGCGTCGGGGGGAAGATTGTCACATGCAGCGATTGCATAACATAGTAATATACACCGGCTAATACCAAAACAGTCAGTACGGCAGCCTCCAGCCCCATACGCATTGAGCGTCCGATAAATGGACGGCGGATAACCCAAGATGTGGCTCCTACAAGGCGCATTGTGTTGATGGTGAAACGCTTGGAGTAGATATGCAAACGAATGGTGTTCATTATCAGCATCCACGCTATAATGAGCAATAACAGAGCACAAACAGCCAGAACGAATGAAACCCGACTGACATTATGATCCAGCACCTTGACTATGTCTTCCTGATACAATACCTTTTCAACGTATGGCAAAGATGTCAGTTTCTCAGTGATAACCGGTATGCTGTCATGGTTTGTATATACAGGTTGAAGATGAAGTTCGTATGTGTCGTACAGAGGATTGTAGCCTAAAAACTTGGTCGGATCTTCACCAAGATTGGCTATATGCTCCTCTAACGCTTGCTGCTTGGAAATAAAAGTATATGACGAGGTCGAAGGCATTGTCTCTAAAACGTTTTGCAACCTGCTGACCGAAGTGGAGTCGGCATTCGGGTCAAGAATGATTGTCAGAGCGAGATTCTCACGCATATCCGCAATCAAGTAGTGTGCGCTTAACAGCACCATCGACTCTAATCCGATGAGAAAAAGTACCATTGCCACGCTGAACGTAGTCGTCAGGTACATGTTAAAAAAACGTCTTTTTTGCTTCATGAAAATAAAAGTAGTAAAGTTAGCAGTGACAAATATAATGCAAAACGCAAATGACAGGATGTATAATTATATACTAAAACCTTCCACTTCTGATTATTGCAGAGTTCACGATAAACGTAGAATTATTATAGTCAAATCTCCCCTTTCTGATTATCAATAATAATTGGAAAAATCGTGATAATTTATATAGGGAACTTCTATAACTTAAAAAAAGAACAGGTTGATTGTCAGCCTGTTCTTTCTTGTGTTTCTTAATAATCCCACAGGTCTTGTTCGAAATTGAGCATCTCGGTTTCTATCCTTGCCTGTTCTTTCTTGGCTGACTTTTCATCTTTAGCGTAGTCAAGAATCATACGGTTATAGATATTGGTCTCGCCTACAAGATATGAGGTGTAAAGTCGTTTCTGGAAGAAATCATCGAAAGTGACACGCTTGACTTCGTTTTGAAAAGGAATCATATAGTTGCTCGCCAAATATGGACGCAAATCTTTGTAAAGAATCCAAAAACGGATTGATTCACGCAAGAACATCATTGGGTCTGTACTCGAAGCAAAGTCAGGCTGTAACGGAGCTATCGCAATTAACTGACGGTGCAAACGTGATGTGTGTTTGTCAAAGAATATAACTTCCTGAATAAGATATTTGTATTGATTATGCACGAAATTTATATACCGGGCAGGATTAAAAATCACCTTGTTCTGAATCGAATCGAAATACATTATGTACGACTCTTCATCATCCAATTCCGGTTCTCCGCCGTCAGCACCTTTCGCTACAAAGCACATCTTGTTTTGCATAGCCAAATCACGAGGCTTAAGTAATGTCTTCTCTGTAAACTCCGGGGTAAAAGGATCGGTCTTCAATACCTTCACATCATAAATGGGCATTCCCTCTTGTACTGCTTGCAGAATGATTCGAAACAAACTTTTGTATTTAGGATCATCGTGTTTCTCCGGAAAATATAGTTGGAAATTCTGTTTGTACCTCAAGTCTATTATGCGATATGTCAAGCGTGCCCATACAACATCGTCCTTGCGGTGAAACACAGTAACAAGCGTATCAGCGGAAGCATTCAACTCCTGTGTCTCCAAACGGATTGTGCCATTGGTTTCAAAGAAATTGAGTACTTCTTGTTGTGCGCCTGCTGTCGCTGCACACAATATCAACAATATCAAAACACGTACCTTTTTCATAATTTAATTTTTTGTAGATTTAATAACTCACTATGCAAGCATTTTCCCGTTATTACTTGAGAAGAAGAGCAATAGGACTTAAGTTCTGCTGTTTGCCATCCGGTCCTATGGCGCGAATCGTTTGAAGAGTTACAGCTGAACCACTCGGCAAATTCTTTATCAGAGCCTTTTGATCTTCCGTCAATTTACCGGTGTTAGAGTGCTTGACGTTATTTCCGACACGGATATCAAAACCTGTTATCTTCCAAGGCAAATCCAGAATACCGTCAGGTCCGTAACTTGCCTCTACGTATGCCTCGCTCGAAAGAAGAAGTTTTCTTGCAATGAAACCATCGCTGAGTGACTCCCCTCCGGCAACGAAGAACGAACTCGGCTTGGGCAACTGCTTAACCTTGTACTTGTTGGTTCCCATCACTTGGCTCTTACCGTCCATATTGGCAGTTACGGTAACAGTAACTTCCTTTGCGCTTTCGCTCGGTTTGATAACCCAGTTGCCGCCGCTGCGCGATACAGATGCACCGGAAGCACTGACTGACACTTTGGAGTCGGCTACACCCGGAACGGATACGCTGAACTTGTTGTCAAAGCCGCGGTACATAATATTCATATCAACGTTGGAAATTGTTGCGTTAGGCTCGCCGACAGTATAAGAACTCTCGAAGGGCAGATACTCCATCTCGCCGGTGCTGGACATAACGCCAATCTTGCCGCTGTACTTTTTCTCGCCGCTGCCGGCAGCCACCACCTCATACAGACCGTGGTCGTTGATACGCTCGTTGCCGATATAGTATTCCGGACGCTGCGTAGAGTCAATGGCGGCAAGGATAATCTGTGCCGAATATTTGGCACCGCGCATCACGTAGTCCGACTTGGGAATAACGTATGCCTGCAGTTTGTTTACACGCAAGTCCATAGCATCTGCACTACCCATCAGGTACTGGACCATCAGACCCTCCGTGGCACGGATATCGTTCTGCATCTTGCTCAATACGGTGATGGTCGCGTTCAGTACCATTCCATCGAACATACCGTTCACCCATGTGTCCATCTTGCCCTCATGACGGTTGTAAAGCGAGTCGCAGGTGAACAACATATTGAACTGGTCAACCATCTTGTGTACCTGTGTTTGGTTCATCGGATTGCTGTGCTTGGCCAAAGTGGACAGAAGATAGTCGCGATATTCCTCGATTTTCATTTGAAGTTCGGCACCGTGACCCTCTACGCACCCGTATTGTCCTGTTACGTCCAGATTGCTTGTACCGCCCAATCCGCGGACAGCGTAACCGGTTGAGTAATTGTGTTCGGACACTTTTTCTTCGCCTATGGCAAGAACCGCCATATCGCGTTTGAACTTGGAGATGTAACTGAACAGGGAATCCGACTTCTGTTTCATTTCCATAGCCTCATTGTAAGGCTCGGTGTATTTTTCAGGCTTGTCGTTCTTCTGCTGTTCAAGGAACTCGTACATGTTAGCATTACGGTCTTCGGTCGCGGAGATAGACGAAAAGAGGCTGTCATCCACCATCTCGAAGCCGTTCAAAATATCTGTACTTACGTTCAACGCCAGCATGGCGGTGAGCACCAAGTACATCATACCTATCATTTTTTGTCTCGGGGTTTCCGGACAGTTTTTTGCTCCACCCATAGTGTTTTTCTATTTGCAGTTTGTTATTATGCGACAATACCGGCGGATATTCTCGGAATCTTATCCGTTGAGGCCGGTTCCGGACACTCGGAATTTCCGGGTCGCTTGTCAAATCGCTTTAGGCAAGAGCCGTGAGCATATTGCCGTAAATCTTGTTGAGGTCAGTTACTTGAGTAGCCAGTTTCTTTACGCCTTCTTCGTATGCTGCGTGACTGCGCATAGCTTCTTCGGAGGATGTGGTCATCTTCTGTACGTTGGCTGCCACCTGATTGAATTGGGCAGTGGCTGCTTTCACTTGTTCGCTCTGCTGCTGGAGAGCCGCCAACTGAAGATCATAAACAGTATTCATCTGACCAAGTTTGTCACCCAAGTTAGCTACGCCGCGTTGGTATTCGCGTGTTTGCTCAACAACCGATTGCATATCGTTGGTAACGGTGGCGTAGGTGTTGCTGAGTGTTTCGCTCTGTTGTCCGAGTTGCGTTGCCGAATGTGCGAATTGTTCGGCTGCTTGACCTGCGGCTTCCAATTTCTGCGTAAGATTATTGGTTGTGGTAGCCATCTTGCCAAGTTCACCGAGTTGTACAGCTGTTTTAGCGAGATCGTTGATGCCACTCTTGAGTGCTTCCATATCTTTGTCGCTCAATGCAGTGGAACTTGCGCTTGCAGTATTACCGCCAGCAACGCCACCGCCGCCCATACCACCTAACAATGTGGGCTTCGGACGTTTGGCCAACTCTTCAAGCTTTTCGGGTTCAGCACCATATCCAAGCAGTTGAGGGAACACTTCCTCCCAGTGGAAATCAACGTGAGGTTTGTCGAGACAGCCGATACCGAACAGGAACGCCTCCGTGAACATACCTACCATCAGCACTTGTGAAGCACCGGGCCAGTGTAGAATCTTAAACAATGCACCAATAATAACGACTGACGCACCTAAACAGTAAACCATGTTTACCACTTTCTTTCCTCCGTAGGATTCATACCAACCCATGAAACCACTTCTTTTTTCTTGTGACATAATGTGAAAACTTTTAAAATTTATTTTTTAATTGTTAATTGTTCAGACTTTTTCCTGCTCAAACCGCAGGCGCATACACCCGGATTCTAACTGTTTAGTCACCGAGGAACGACCTTACGCAGCGGAAACCGATGTATGCGCGGCTCTCGTACTGATACTCATACGTACGCACACCGCATTGCAGATAATAGTAAATGTCTTTCCAACTGCCGCCTTTAACCACCTTGCACTTCAGTATGTCGGGGTCTTGCTTGCGGGCCATATACTCGAAATTCGAGTTGATATCGTTCACGTATGTGTTGGTCGACGGGTTGAACGCGGATGAGGTCCATTCCGCCACGTTGCCGGCCATGTCAAACAGACCAAAATCGTTGGGACGGAACTGGGCAACGCGCATCGTCATCGTACCCGTATCATCGTTGTAAGCGCCGCGATATGGCTTAAAGTTGGCAAGGAAACAGCCGTTGGCATCGCGGGCATAATTGCCGCCCCACGGATACATTGCCATCTTCCTTCCGCCACGGGCGGCATACTCCCATTCAGCCTCTGTCGGCAGACGGTAGTCGTGCGACTGCTTGCCGTATTGGTTCTGGAACATCTTCGTGCGCCAGTGGCAGAATGCATGCGCTTGCTCCCAAGTAACACCTACAACGGGGTATTCAGAGTAGCCGATGAAATTGAAATAACCTTTCATCATCGGGTCGTTGAAAGCGAATTGGAAATCGCGGATCCAAATCATTGTATCAGGATAGATGCTTATAATCTTGTACGTGAGCAGGTCGTCCGGCTCGCGAAGGGGACGAATGATAGTAGAGTCGCGTATTTCGCCTTTCTCGTCTATCCAGAATGTGTCCACACGTGCGTGCGCGCCGTCAGGGTAACGTCCTTTTGCCACATCGAACTTATTGTAGAGAAGACGGGCCTGGTCGTAGTTGCGCCAACTGTAGCGGTAGTGGAAATCGATGGTGCGGATTGTCCCGTCAGAATAGTACATCGGAGCCAGGCAGCGGCGGATGTTCGGATCCTTGCTGTTCCACGGAATACGTGCTTTCCAATTGATACGGAAATTGACTTTGCGCGGACCTCCTTCCTCTTCGTCCTCGTCCTCTTCCTCTTCGGCTGCTTGTCTCGAACGTTTGTCTTCGATAGCGAAGCGTGCGCGGAGGTCAGCGTTTCCGCCTTCATCTTCGTACTCGTCTTCATCTTCATCGTTTGCCGAACCGGGGCCTAAAATAAGGTGGTAATAGGCGATGGAATCACGGACATAGTTAACGAATTGTTTGTATTCGTTATTAGTGATTTCCGTTTCGTCCATCCAAAAGGCGTTAACGGTTGTCATAAAAGGATTATCAGGCTGACCGAAGATAGCCGATTGAGAGTTCTCACCCATCATAAATGACCCTTTTTTGATGAAGACCATACCATAGGGGTTTGCTTCTGTGAAGTCGCCTGCTTTGTTTACTCCTACCAATTCGCCGGCAGGTCCGCCACAGGCAGTTAATACAGCCGCCAATGCGACGACGGATAGAATTTTCGTCAGTTTCATTGTATCAATTCTTGTCACTTCTTTTTCCTTTTTCCTTTATTTGTTTGTTCCCGAACTGCTTACAAGTAGCGTATGCTCTTGTAGCGATTGGTCCGTTTTGGCTTGAGTATATCCAATTCGTAAGCCAAATATATTTCGTGTGCTCCGAAAGAGCCTTTGATAAGCTTGTTGGCAGGCAGTTCGTATGTGTAACCCAATTGCAGCCCGCTTATTATATCCGCGCTGAACAGCAGATTGATACTGCCTAACACTCTATATCCCGCTCCGAAGCGGTAACGTTGTTTTACTTCAGCGAGCAGAGTCAGGTTCAAGTCCCACGATGCAAAATCGGTCATTAGCATCAGACTTGGTTTTACCACCCAGTCTTTGTTTGTCAATCTCCAGTTGTAACCGCCTGCGGCGTACATTGTTCCGTTGAGTTCCATAAAGGCTCTGTCCGACCATTCCACCTTGGCGTGATTAAGGTGGCTGTAACTCAATGCCGCCCACCATCTTGGCGCTTTGTAGTATAGTCCCACCGCCATATCAAAACTCATACCCGTCACTCCGTCCTTGCCTGATGCCACAGGGATAGCGGGGTCGTCGGTCGCTTTGTGGTGGAAGCCGTCCTGCTCGAGATTGGCTATTGAATCAAGATTTACTTTGTCCGCTTTGAAACTGATATTGGCGAAACCGAGGTCAATACCCGCACTCAAATATCCGTTTCCAATTTTATGTCGGTAGGCGTACTCTGCGTGGAACGACTGGTTGGAGAATAGTCCGTATATATCGTTCAGGAACCTTACGCCTGCTCCGTGCTTGGTGTTTGCGATGTGGAATGGTGCCGATACCGTAAAGTATGTCGTCATTGGCAAATCGCTCATGCCGGTTGTGTGTAGGCGGTGCAGTCCGGCTATCTGCATCATATCGTCTTCGCCCGCCGCTGCAGGATTGTACGATGACTGATAAAACATATATTGTCCTATCTGCGGGTCAGTTTGTGCTTTCAGTTCATAAAAGCACAAACACAAACAACACCATAGGAGGATATATCTTTTTGCCCTTGCCATGGTTAGGCCTAATACTCGTCTTCGTTAAAGAAGAAGTCGTCTTTCGTCGGGTAATCGGGCCAGACATCCTCTATGCTGTCGTATGCTTCCTCCTCTTCCTCAAGCTCTTGCAGGTTCTCAATGACCTCCATAGGCGCTCCGGTACGGGTGGCATAGTCCAACAACTCAGACTTGGTGGCAGGCCATGGTGCGTCTTCTAATTTTGATGCAAGTTCTAATGTCCAATACATATTCTACTTTCTCGAATTAGCGCGCAAAAGTATAGCAAAGATTTTGTCCAAACAAATGATTTGTCATTTTTTCCATAAAAAAATTGAAATTTTATCATCCTGCGCAATTTTTCTTGCCAAAACAAACCAAAAATCGCTCAATCGATTGACCCATTGCAGGCAGATGGGCTTTGTCTCTTCCGTTTGGTTGGCATACAATCCCACCATCAGTCTTTCCAACCGCCTTGTTACGGTCCGGCATAGATGGCAAGTGGCTACGGTCTCGCTCCCGCCGGGTAAGATGAAGGCGCGCAAAGGCTCCAATTCTGCCTGAATGGCATCTATCCAACCCTCTATGCGAGACACGTCATCAGCCGTTATCCAGTCGTCTCCTTGCGCGTCTGCCAATAGCGCTCCGAGATTGAACAGTTTGTTTTGTATCCAGCCCAACTGCTCATCATAACTCTTGTCTGTACGCGCACGCAACAGACCGACCCAGCTGTTGAGTTCGTCGGCCGTACCATAACTTTCAAGCCGTGCGTCTGTTTTAGCCACTCTTTGCCCGTTGGCAAGTGATGTTTGACCGGCATCACCCGTTTTGGTGTAAATCTTCATATTCGTATCGCTTTTTATATTCTCAACCTGTAGTTCCTATGCAAGTATGCAGGGTCAAAAAACACCATCCCCATATCATACAAATCCATTGTACAAGCCACACGCCGGTCGTTCTGTATTTGTTTCCAAGCCTGCTCCATCTCTTTGCTCCAGTGTATGTCATCTATCACTACCACCGATTTCTGTCTTATGTATGGCATTATCTGATGCCAGTACCTCATTGTTGCTTCTTTGGTGTGGTTAGCGTCAATAAACGCCATATCAATTTGTCGCAACTGTTTCAGAGTGGCAGCCAGAGTGTTGTCTATATTGCCTTCTATTGCTGTTATATTGTTTGCTTTCAGTTTCCTCCAATTCTGTCTGGCTATCTCTGTCAGGGCCTTGCTGCCCTCTAATGTACAGACCTTGTTTTTTGATGAAGGTGCTGCCAGATAGGCGGTTGTTATGCCGAGATTGGTGCCTAATTCGATTATATTGAGCGTATTGTCCTCTCTGCCGGAATGCAACTCCTTATCGCTCAAAAACCTGACTAATCTGAATAGTGTTTGCGCGTTTTTGGGACTTTCCAACGAAGTGGCGGCTATATCTTTGACCCGTCTTGTGGAACTCCGCATTTTGCCTGTCCCGTAATCTGTAACCGTCACTGTTTCGGATGATTGAAGCATTGCCTGCCGTTGCTTTTCTATTTCGCGGAAGGCATAGTATCCGTTTTGGTCATACAGACAATGCCGTACCCAATAGAACAGATATGGAGAATGGATACCTTCCCCTCCTGTGTTCCATGCAGAGAGTTGATGGCGAAGGTAACTGATTGCCCTAAAGACTGTTTGTCGCAATTGCATCTTTTTCGGGTGCGCAGCCGTCTCCGGCTGCGGTGTGTTCAAATTCTTTTATCCGGGGACGCGGATGCCTCGGCAGCGATTAGTTAGAGAACTAACACTAAAACAGGAATTGGTATAAATATATCAAACGTGTATAATATGGTTCCATATTCATTTTCTCCCTGATATACATGACCATTACTTATGGTAAAAATTTTTGTCCCGTAGATATTCCCTCCTTGATATATATATTTACCATCCCAAGTGTATATTTTATTACCATATATATTTCCTCCCTGATAAACATATTCCCCATCC
>JAIKXR010000156.1 GCA_024683975.1 Paludibacteraceae bacterium | reverse complement strand
AAGACCTGTACCGGGCAATCGAATCTACATCGTGTGTCAGATATACGGCTGACACACCTTGCTCCGGTTCTGGAAGCCCGAGCAGTTTCAAAAGCAACTTCCCATACTCGTCTATAAGAGGAGTCATTATCCTGTCGCCTTCGCCTAATATCGAATGTCGTGACAAGAAACGTCCGTGTTCGTCTCTCTGCCTGACTACAATCTCTTCTGCACGTGATATGAAGAAAAAAGTATTGTATATCAAGTCGGTATGTATGACCCACGTATCTCCGGTCAGTTCAGGCTGTGGAGTATTTAAATTGGGAATAACATAATTCTTTCCCAAATTGCCGTTAGGCACTATTACTATTTTATACTCATGCCATTTGCTCTCATCTTCCGTATATCCTACCCATTGAATGGCTTCTTTGTTCCCGTACAACAGGAACTCCGTTATGAATCTGACAAGATCTCCCATTCGTAAAGTTTTTGTTGGATTAGATGTTTTATATGCTCATATTTTTGGAAGTTCTCCTGAGTCTGATGTTGTGTCTCCTGCAGGAGTGTTTCCATTTTTTTCTGTTCTTCTTCTAATCGTGTTATTTCAGCTTCTGTTTCAGCTATTTGCTTTTCTTTCTTTCTTTTGGCGGCGGCCTCGGCTTTCTGCTGTTCGTATGATTGTCTGCTCTGGCTCTCTTTCTGTGTGTTGCTTTTCTTTTCAGGCTGTTTGCGTTCAAACTCTTGCAGCGATGCCATCTTTTTTGTGCGCAGGAAGTCGTATATGCCGCCAATATGTTCCCTTACTTTTCCGCCTCCGAACTCATACACTTTTTCCACTAAACCGTCTAAAAAATCGCGGTCGTGACTTACGCATATCAGCGTACCGTTAAAGTCTTTCAACGCATCTTTCAGTACCTCTTTTGACTGCATGTCAAGGTGGTTGGTGGGTTCGTCCAATATAAGCAGGTTGCATGGCTCCAATAGCAGCCTTATCATTGCCAGCCTGCTGCGCTCGCCTCCGCTAAGCACCTTCACTTTTTTCTCACTTGCCTCACCGCCGAACATGAAAGCCCCGAGTATATCCCGGATGCGGGTGCGTATATCGCCCGTTGCCACGAAGTCGATGGTCTGGAAGACGGTCAGGTTTTCGTCCAATAGTGATGCTTGGTTCTGCGCGAAGTAGCCGATACGGACGTTATGACCGATCTTGAGTGTGCCAAAGTAGTCCAACTGACCCATTATGCATCTCACAAGCGTTGTCTTGCCTTCGCCGTTTTTGCCGACGAACGCCACTTTCTCGCCTCTTCTGATGGTCAGTGTCACATCGCGAATGACTGTGTGCGTGCCGTAGTCCTTGCGCAGGTCTTCGATGATGACGGGGAAGTCCCCGCTCCTCGGCGCAGGAGGAAAACGAAGGTTCAGGCGTGATGTGTCTTCCAAATCAACTTCCAACCGCTCAAGTTTGTCTAATTGTTTGATGCGCGATTGCACTTGAACGGCTTTGGTGGCCTTGTATCTGAACCGCTCGATGAATGCCTCAGTCTCTTCTATCATCTTCTGCTGGTTCATATACGCTCTCACTTGCTGCTCGTGACGTTCCTGGCGTAGTGCGACAAACTGAGTGTAAGGTACATTGTAGTCATATATGCGCCCCAGCGTTATCTCTATGGTGCGGTTGGTGGCGTGGTCAAGAAAGGCACGGTCGTGACTGACCAGCAAAATCGCGCTTTGGCTTTGTGCCAGAAATTCTTCCAGCCACTGGATACTTTCTATGTCAAGGTGGTTGGTCGGCTCATCCAACAGTATCAGGTCGGGGTGACGCAGCAATATCTTTGCCAGTTCGATTCGCATACGCCAGCCGCCGGAAAACTCGCTGCACGCACGCTCGAAGTCTGTCCGCTCAAAGCCCAGTCCTGTCAGGGTCTTGTCCATCTCTGCCACGAACCTTGCCTCGTCTTCGCCCGTATAAATGGTCATCACCTCCTCGCGGAGTGTGCGGTTGTCAGTAAAGAGCATTACTTGTGGCAGATAACCTGTCGTCAGGTCACTGTCCCGTGATATGTGTCCCGAAGTCGGCTCATATTCACCTGCCAGCAATCGAAGCAGGGTTGTCTTCCCGGCTCCGTTCTTACCAACAAGGGCAATCCTGTCTTTCTTGTGTATCAGGAAAGATATGTCGTCCAGAACAGGGCGTGACGAAAATTCCATTGACAGGTGTTCAACGCTTACCATCTCTTACATTATCTCGCCGCGTCTTATCTCGGCATTGGTTGTTATCTGTTTGAGGCACTGCCCCGTATAACTCTTCTTACAGTCCATTATCTCTTCCGGCGTGCCGGTCACTACTATATCGCCCCCTTCATTGCCGCCTTCCGGTCCAAGGTCTATCACATGGTCTGCGGATAATATGACTTCAGGATTATGCTCTATTATCAGTACCGTGTGTCCGTGCGAAATCAGCCTGTTCAGCGCCATCAGCAGAACTCGTATGTCTGTGTGGTGAAGACCGGTGGTCGGTTCGTCAAAGATGAACATCGTCGGCTGATTGTTCTCATCCGCCAGAAACGAAGCCAGTTTGACTCGTTGGCTCTCACCGCCGGAAAGGGTGGAGGACGATTGACCGAGACGGACGTAGCCTATGCCAACATCACGCAACGGGGTCAGACGCTGCACGATGCGTCTGCAGTCAGGGTCTTGTGAGAAGAAGTCTATCGCCTCATTCACCGTCATCTGCAGCACGTCATAAATGCTTTTATCCCTGTAGTGAACGTCTAATACATCCTGCTTGAAGCGTTTGCCGTGACAATGCTCGCACTCCATCACTATGTCTGCCATAAACTGCATAGAGATGGTTATTGTGCCTTCGCCCTGGCACTCCTCGCATCGCCCGCCCGGGGTGTTGAACGAGAAATGTGCCGGAGTAAAGCGCATCTGCTGTGACAACTGTTGTGACGCATACAGTTTGCGTATCTCGTCATAGGCTTTCAGGTACGTCACCGGATTACTGCGTGACGAGCGTGACAGCGGGTTTTGGTCGATAAACTCAACGTTCTTCAGTAGGTGCAGACTGCCGCGTAAGCCGCCAAAATCACCCGTTTTGTCTGCCACTCCGTCATAATGTTTCGTCAGCGCGGGGTAGAGTACCTTGCTCACTAAAGACGACTTGCCGCTGCCTGACACGCCCGTCACCACCGTCATAACACCTAACGGAAAACGCACATCGATATTCTTAAGGTTGTTCTCTGTTGCGCCAACCACTTCTATGTAGTTGTTCCATTTACGCCGGTGGTCAGGTATGTCGTATGTGAATTTCTCCAACTGAGGTCTGCCTTCGTAAGTTATTTTCCCGCCGTTGGTTCCTGCTCCCGGACCTATCTCCACTATATGGTCGGCTGCACGCTGTATCTCGTCGTCATGCTCCACCACCACTATCGTATTGCCCAAATCTCGCAACTGTTCCAACACATGTATCAGCCTGTATGTGTCTCTTGGGTGCAAGCCTATGCTCGGTTCGTCTAATACGTAGAGGGAGCCTACCAGACTGCTGCCTAATGACTTGGCTATGTTGATGCGCTGGCTCTCACCGCCAGACAGAGTGCTGCTCAAACGGTTAAGAGTAAGGTAGTTCAAACCCACATCGTGCATAAAAGTGAGCCTTGACTGTATCTCTTTCACAAGCCTCTCTGCCGTCTGTCGGTCTGTCTCGTTAAGCGTCAGTTTGTCAAACCATTCCTTCAGTTCGCTTATAGGCATCCGGCATAAGTCGGTTATTGATTTGCCGCCTACTTGCACGTAACCTGCCTCTTTCCTCAACCGCATCCCCATACATTCGGGACAGATACTCTTGCCCCTGTAGCGGGCCAGCATAACCCTGTATTGCAATTTGCTGTACTGTTTTGACTCCAATTCATGGAAAAAGTCATCCAGTCCGTGGAAGTACTCATTCCCCTTCCACAGCAGGTCTTTTTGGTTCTGCGTCAGGGCGTAGAAAGGTGTGTGAATCGGAAAGCCAAATGACTGGGCGTTGTAGATGAGTTCGTCGTTCCACTGACTCATCTTCTCGCCGCGCCAGCAGGCTATAGCTCCTTCGTATATGGATTTAGTCTTGTCAGGCACTACCAGATCGGGGTCTATACCTGTCACGTTGCCAAATCCTCCGCACATCGGACACGCTCCCAAAGGGTTGTTAAAATCAAATAAGTGTTCTGTCGGCTCCTCAAAGCGTATGCCGTCAGCCTCAAAACGCTCCGAAAATACGTATGTACGCTTGTCTTTCAGCTCTGTCTCTGTTTCCAAACGGCATGCGCCCTTGCCTTCATAGAAGGCTGTCTGAACTGAATCGGAGAACCTGTTGGCTGTCGCTTGTTCCCCGTCTGCTACCAAACGGTCAACTAACAGATAAACCTCCTTCTCTTTTGTCACTAACTTGTCCGCAAGGTCGTTGTCTGTCTGACATTCTTTCACGTAGTCGCCTATGCGAAATGTCTGACCGTCCTGCCATATTCGTGAAAAACCCTGTTCTTGCAGCACACGCAGCCTCTGTAGCGACACCGTCTCGCCTTTGTTGGATAGCGGAGATAATAAGAATATGCGTGTGCCTTTCTCCTGCTTCGTCATCGTGTCAACAACATCGCGTATGGTGTGACATCTGACCTCTTCACCGCTGACAGGTGAAAAAGTCTTGCCTATGCGGGCATACAGCAGTTTCAAGTAGTCATAAATCTCCGTCACTGTACCCACTGTCGAACGCGGATTGCGGGATGTCGTCTTTTGCTCAATCGCTATTGATGGAGGTATATTCTCTATCTTGTCCACATCCGGCTTTTGCATCCTGCCCAGAAACTGACGGGCGTAGGCGCTCAAACTCTCCACATATCTCCTTTGACCCTCGGCATACAGCGTGTCAAATGCCAGCGATGACTTGCCGCTGCCGGACACACCCGTCACCACAGTCATCTCACCCTGTGGTATATTCAAAGATATGTTCCGCAGATTGTGAGTTCGTGCGCCGACTATATGTATGCTCTCACTATTCACGATTACTATCCTCTATCTCTATTCACTCTTTTTCATTCATTCTTCACCATCCAATCCTCACTTCCTCCGTACTTCGCCGACAGTGAGCCGACAGTGAGCCGACGGTCAACCGACAGTCAACCTTTGCTGAACCTTAATGAATAAATAGGTCTTTCATAAAAAAAGTGGAAATCTTTATAGCGCGAATTTCTGGAAATACCCGTAAACTGACTTAACGTTTCAGATACTGTTCGCTCAACTGTCGTATCAATTCTTTTGTCTCAGGGTTATCTACGTCCATCAGTTGCTCACTGAGTTTGGGTACACGTATGGGAGTGCCGGCCTCTATGTTGGTGGGAGACTTGAGTTTGCCTAAATTAGCCTCATAAATGAATACCCACAACTCTTTATGACCGTAGTGCCTTTCCGCTATCCGCGTCAATCGGCTGTTCGGACGCATCTCTTCTGTAGTTATCAATTCCTTGTACGAACGCGGGGCGGTCAGTACACTCTCCTTTTCAGGAGTTTCCTCCTGTTTCTGTCCCGGCTCTTTTTGCTTCTCATATGGTTGCACGGCTGGCTCTTGAACATCATTCATTCCCGCAACCGTCTCATCTTCAACTGCTCCCTCATTTGCCATCTCTCCGTTCTTCAATTTTATCCCCTCCCACTCAGCCACATCGCCTTCGTCTTCGCTCTGACTGTTGTCATCTGCAAGTACCTGCTCTGCTTCTGTCTTTTCGCGGAGTTTGTCCAATATGTCCGAGTATTTGTATTGCAAAACAAAGTAGGCCGCTATCAGTAGCGCACACAGAACCACAAGTATTATTCCCACTATCAGCCAAGTCTTCTTTTTCTTCGGCTTCTTTCCTGCATCTTCCTGATTGGTGGTTGGCGTATAATTATATGTAAATGACGATGATGTGGAATTTATAGTAGATGCCGGTTCAACTATAGATGTAGGTTCAACTATTGGTGTGCTTTCTGTAATCGGAGGTGTTTCTTCCTCCACCACTTCCAGCGTTTCTTCCTCCACTGTTTCCGGCGTTTCTTCCTCCACCACTTCCTGTGTCTCTTCCTCAATAACTTCCTGTGTCTCTTCCTCAATCACTTCCTGTGTTTCTTCTTCTTCCGTAGTCTGACCCATATCTGCCAGTATGCTCACTATCTCGTCCGCTTGCTCGCTAAGCCTGCGCATCGGTCCGCTGTCAGAAGCAACAACTGGATTCTCAAAACTTATATCTTTCTTTAGCGATGCATCTGACGAAAATACAAGTTTGTGATAGGCGGAAATGGTAATCGCCTCACCGGTTCGAACATCCACACTCTTGCGAGGTGCCGTCTCTTGTGTCTTGAATATGCCCAAACCGTTGATTCTGATGCTCTCATGCTGCTCTAATGCTTGCGTCATTTGCTCCACAAGCGCGTCTAAAAACAACTTCGCTGTCTTGTCACTCACACCTGCACGACGGGCCACCTCACCGCGCAAAGCCACCCAACTCAATTTTTTGTCATTTTCCATTAGCGTACTTTTAGTTTAAGGTTCTGATTTGCGGCAAACGTTATAACACGCTTGGCTCCGGCTATGCGTTTTTCACCCGTCTTCGGATTCATCACTTTGCGGGACTCGCGCTCCTTTACCTGCAACTGACCGAAATTCTGAAGCTGGATAGTCTTGTCCTCATTCAACGCTTCTGTTATTACGTCCACTGTCGCAGACATCAACTCGTCGCTCTGACGCTTCGTTATGCCCGTCTCGGTGGCTATACGGTTGCTCAATTCTTTTGTAGTCATAATGTCCTTACTCATACGTGTTTGATAACAAGCCGCAAAAGTAGTCAAAATTTTTATATAAACAAAAAAAGTTGAAACTTTACGTTACTTTCAAAATCTTTTCATACCTTTGCCGCGTTTTTTAGTGATAGTCGTCCGCGCAATGGCAAGCCAATCGTCTTACGCTTTAATCACGGGAGCTGCTACCGGTATGGGTGCCGAATATGCTCATCAGTTGGCGGGAAGAGGATATAATCTTCTGCTCGTGGATATTAACCCCCAGGTCCAAAACGTAGCGCAACTTGTTTCAGCACAATACCAAGTCCAAGCTCAATCGTATATAATGGATTTGGGTACGCACGATGCAGCCGACAATCTCTACCTTTTCTGTCACGAACATAATATCCTCGTCGAAGTACTAATCAACAACGCCGGTCTGTATCATGACTCGGATATTCTTGACGACACGGTGGATTTCAACCGTACTATTCTCAACCTTCACGTCGTGACCCCCGCCATGCTGTGCCGGCTCTTCGGCGAGGACATGCGCAGGCGGGGCAGGGGGTACATCCTCAATGTGTCCTCCATCACGGCGCGCATAGCCGTCCAGCGGCTCGGCACCTACGGCTCCACGAAGGCTTTCCTGAGTGCTTTTTCCCGCTCGTTCCATATCGAGATGAAGGGGGACGGGGTGCGCGTGACGGCGGTTCATCCCGGGGCGGTCGATACAGGGCTGTACTCCATTCCGAAGTGGATGACCCGTGCAGGTCTGGCTCTGGGAATGGTGGTCACGCCGCGATACCTCGTCCGCCGCGCGCTGGGCGCGCTCTTTGCCGGACGGGCGGCAGTCACCGTGCCGTGGCTGTGGGGCAGGCTCACCATCTTGTTGGTGGCGTTCATCCCCACCTGCCTGTTGCGTCTTATCCGTAAACTCAATCTGTTCTAAGAATACTATGAAAGTTCTGCTTGTCAACGGCTCCCCTCGTAAGGACGGCAACACGTTTGCCGCGCTGTCGGAGGCGGCTCTCGTCTTGCGGGA
>JAIKXR010000113.1 GCA_024683975.1 Paludibacteraceae bacterium | reverse complement strand
TCGCCAGAAATCTGAACTAATTTTGCCACACGAAAAATTGCATTTGCTGTTGGACAGTATAGTATAACAAAAAAGTAAGAAAAATGCATTTTTTCACGAAAAAGTTTTGCTGGTTTGGAAAATAGCCGTACTTTTGCACGCTTTTTCGATTGAACGGCCAATTCGTCTATCGGCTAGGACGAGAGATTTTCATTCTCTAAAGAGCAGTTCGACTCTGCTATTGGCTACAAATAATTTTATGTAGAACTACGAGGGACAGCACAATGTCCCTCACATAATGTAACAACTAAAAGAGATGGCAAATCATAAATCATCTTTGAAACGTATTCGTCAGACAGCTACACGCAAGGCTCACAACCACTATTATGCTAAAACAGCTCGTAATGCCGTTCGCGATCTCCGCGCAATGACCGAGAAAGCCGCTGCTGAGCAAATGCTGCCAAAAGTAAGTTCAATGCTGGATAAACTTGCTAAACGCAACATTATCCACCGCAATAAGGCTGCGAACTTGAAATCAGGTCTGGCTGTACGTATCAATAAAATGGCGTAAGCGTCAAAACAACAGAGGTTCAGATATAGAACACGAGCCGGACATAATAAGCAAGTATCAATAAAGATTGAGAACTGAACAATATAAAAAAACTGTCAAACGTAGGTTTTGACAGTTTTTTTGCTTGTTATTATCGTATCCTTCCATATCTCACTATGGGAATCTGCCAAACATATTCTTTGCTGAAATACAAGTTGATACGGATATTCAGACATTGAGAATGAATCAATATTACATTGGTGCTGATGTAAAGCGATGTTAATTTTTTTACAAAAAGTTGTACAATCATAATGTTATTGCTACCTTTGCGCGCTCATTTCGGTTTTTAGGAAGGACGGCTGACAGGAATGAATTATTATCAAGCACACAATATACATACACACAGGGAGGAACGGAATAATCTGATTAAGGCAAGCCACAAATCAAATGTGTTGGTGCTTTGTGCCGTAATCAACAGATTTATAGATTTTTTGAGGCTTTTTGAGTTGCACGCAGTAGGATTGGTATTGATTTTGTTAGCCGTAAGCAACGGAGCATACGCTGATATCAATGAGCGGCTGTTCCACATAGAGATTGGCATAGACGGGGGCTGCGGATACTATGCCGGAGATGCAGAACAATATATTTTTCAGGACATTCGCGAAGCATACGGTGCTTCCATACGCTATCAGATAGACCGACGGTGGGGAGTGAGGGTGAAAGGTATGGCACAACGTATAACAGGCTACAATCCCGGTACATCAGGAAGACCTAACACAAAAGCCGGTATGTGGACCAATCAGTTAGTCAATTTCGATGCCGTCGGTGAATTCAACTTCTTTCCTTACGGTAAGGTCAAATACGACGGGCGAATAAGCCAACTTACACCATACATCGCATTAGGATTGGGGGTGGGAGTACACGACAAATGGAGCAAAGTGGGTGTGTATGTGCCGTTTATAGTAGGTCTGAAGTGGCAACCTCATCCCCGAGTGGTCATTCACGCAGCCTGGCAACATAATGTGTATTTTGCAGACAATTTGGAAACAGTGCCGGAATATAACAACCGGTACGGACTGAACGGAACCAACATTTTCAACTGCGATGTTACAGGCCAGCTGGTCGCCGGAATAGCATTCACTTTCCTACAGGACAAATTGGTATGTAGAACGTGCAAATAAAACATATACAATGGAATATACAGCAAAAGACAGCATAAACAGAGAGCGTATGCCACGGCACGTAGCCATCATTATGGACGGTAACGGAAGATGGGCTAAACAGCACGGTTTGGTACGTATGTTGGGGCATCGCCAGGGTGTTGAAACAGTTCACAACATAACAGAAGCCGCTGCCGAATTGGGCATCAAGTACCTGACGTTGTACGCCTTCTCCACTGAAAACTGGAATCGCCCACAGCAAGAGGTGGACGCTTTGATGGAACTGCTGGTTGATACTATAGCAAAAGAGACTGACACTCTGATGAAAAACAATGTCAGGCTACTGACGATAGGTGACCTGTCACGATTGCCGAAAAAAGCGGAAGAGAAATTCAGAGGATGTATGGCCCAGACTGCAGGCAACACTGGACTAAAATTAGTGATTGCGCTAAGCTATTCGGCTCGGTGGGAGATTATCCGTGCGGTTAAACAGATGTCAAATGAAGTCAAAGAAGGAAAGTTGCGTATAGAGGACATAAACGAAGAAACAGTGTCTGAACATCTTACGACAGCAGGCATACCTGACCCTGACCTGCTGATAAGGACAAGCGGTGAATTGAGGATAAGTAACTTCTTGCTTTGGCAATCAGCATATTCAGAACTATACTTCACGCCGTGTCTATGGCCCGACTTTACTGTAGAGGAGTTTTACAAGGCACTGCTTGATTATCAGAGCCGTGAACGCAGGTTCGGCAAGACCTCTGAACAACTGCTCTCTGACCAGAAAAAATATTAAGAAAAGAGTGAAAAACAGATTGCAATATATATTTCTGCTGATAGGTCTGCTCTGCTTACCTGTTGCTGTTGAGCGACTTAATGCCCAAGAGGCAAAAACATCAGCTGACACAATAGAGGCTGAAGCAGATGAAGACAAACTACCCGACATTCAGTATTCCGCTCACAGACGCACATACGAAATAGCGGATATTGCCGTTAAAGGTGCGGACAGTTATGAGGACTATGTGATAATAGGGTTCAGCGGTCTGTCAGTAGGTGACAAGGTGGAGGTACCCGGCAGGCAGATAACCAAAGCCATTCGACGCTTCTGGAAACAAGGTATGTTCTCCGAAGTGAAGATAGTGGCTACAAAAATGACAGACACCCAAGTATGGTTGGAAATACAACTCAAACAGCGTCCGAGGGTAAGCAACCTTGAATACAGCGGAATGAAAAAGAGTGAAAGAGAGGACGTTGAAGTGAAAGTAGGAATAGCAAGAGGCAGCCAGATGACACCAAACCTCGCTGACAGGGCAAAGACCATAATAAAGAAATACTACGAAGAGAAAGGCTATCATAATGCCGAGGTCCGTATAAGCGAATATGCAGACCAGGACCATCCCGGATATGTGAAGGTGCTGATTGCAGTGGACAAGAAAGCAAAAACCAAAGTGGCACACCTCTACATCAACGGCAATAAAGCCCTGACACACAATCAGATTAACCACGCAATGAAGAAGACTAATGACAACCACATCATGAACTTCTTCAGAACAAAGAAATTTGTTGAAAAAGAATACGATAACGACAAAAAGGCTGTAATAGAAAAGTACAACGAACTTGGCTATAGGGATGCCTACATAGTGAGCGACAGCGTTGTGCCTAACCCGGAAGACCCTACACGCGTGGACGTATATATGGATATTTATGAGGGCGAAAAATACTACATACGCGATGTCACTTGGGTAGGTAATACCGTTTATCCATACGACTACCTGAACCGCGTTCTATCAATTAAGAAAGGTGAGGCATACAACCTGAAACATCTGAACAAACGTCTGACAGAGGATGACGATGCTGTCAGCAAACTCTATACCGACCAAGGATACTTGTTCTTCAATGTTGACCCCGTGGAGGTCAAGATTGAAGACGACTCAATAGATTTCGAAATGCGGGTGTATGAAGGCAAACCGGCAACCATCAACGAAATCAACATTGTAGGTAACACACGAGTATATGAACACGTTGTGCGCCGCGAACTTTACACCAAGCCCGGACAGCTCTACTCACAGTCTGACATAATGCGGTCGCTGCGCGAGTTGGCACAGATGGGACACTTTGATCAAGAGAAGTTAGTGCCTGACATTCAGCCTAATCCCGAAGACGGAACGGTGGATATAACGTATAATCTGCAAACCAAGTCATCTGACCAGATAGAGTTCTCTTTAGGTTGGGGGGCAACAGGTCTGGTAGGTAGCGTAGGACTGAAATTCACCAACTTTGCCATCCAGAACCTGTTCAACAAAAAGAGCTATAGGATTGTTCCGCAAGGTGAGGGGCAGACGTTCTCTATCAATGCGCGCACCAACGGTATTTACTACAACTCCGTAAGCCTTAGCTTTATGGAGCCGTGGTTAGGTGGCAAACGCCCTAATTCTCTCAGTTTCAGTGCATATTTTGCTTCGCAAACAGGTTATTCTGACCGATACTACAAATCATACCAGAACCTGTACAACACTTACTATTCGTCATATTACTACACGGGCAACTCCAACTACTACCAGCAGTTGCAAGAGTCTGAGGCAGACCCGAACAAGTACTTGCGGGTAGTGGGCGTGAGCCTGGGGTATGGCAAGCGTCTGTCGTGGCCTGATGACTATTTCTCCTTCTATACAGCATTGGATTACCAGTTGTACATAATGAAGAACTGGCCATACCTGTTGGTGACCGACGGTATGTGCCACAACCTTGCGCTTAACCTGCAGTTGTCACGGTCAAGCATAGACAATCCCATTTATACGCGCAGAGGCTCACAGTTCACTTTAGGTGTAAAGATAACGCCGCCGTACTCATTGATGATGGGGACGACCGATGCACAGTTTGCCGCCATGTCGCTCAGTGAAAGATACAAACTCATTGAATACTACAAACTACGCTTCTCAGGCAAAGTGTTTACGCCTCTTACTCCGGATAGCAAATTAGTACTGATGGCCCGCGCAGACTTCGGATACTTGGGGCAGTATAATGACTATACCAAATCGCCTTTCGAAACCTACTATATGGGAGGGGACGGAACAACCGGATATTCAAGCTACTCAACCGAATATATATCCATGCGTGGCTACTCGTCAGGTTCGCTGACACCATACGACGTGACAACGGGACGTAACATGGGATATGTATATAACAAGTTCACTATGGAACTGCGATATCCCATACTGCTGGAACAGAGCGCAACTATATGGGCATTGGGATTTGTTGAGGCGGGTAACTGTTTCTCTGCCATTAACGAATACAATCCGTTCAACCTTAAACGTTCTGCCGGAGTGGGTGTCAGACTTTTCCTGCCTATGTTCGGGCTGCTCGGTATTGACTGGGGCTGGGGATTCGACAAAATCAACGGCAGTGACTCTTACGGTAAGTCACAATTCCACTTTGTTTTAGGTCAGGAATTATAACGAACGGTGACAAATGGCACGGTTTGTGCAGGGAAAATAACAAGAACTTAAAAACACATACCATAATGAAGAAAACATTGATTGTATTGGTTTCGGTGCTGTGTCTGACAATGCAGGCAGAAGCTAAAGATTTTAGTGTGGCTTACGTGGACTTGCAGTACATTCTGAAGAATCTTCCGTCATACGAGTCTGCCAATGAACAGCTCACGTTGATTTCCAAACGTTGGCAAAAAGAAGTGACAGAGATGGAACAAGAAGCCAAAGTACTCGTGGCGAACTACCAGACAGAGCAGATTTTCCTGTCTGAACCGATGCGCAAGCAGCGTGAACAGGAAATCTTGGACAAGGAAAAACAAGCACAAGAGCTGAAACGCAAGTATTTCGGCGAGGAAGGCGAATTGAACAAAAAACGCGAGGCACTGCTCAAACCCATTCAAGACGAGATTTACACCGCCATTCAGGAGATTGCCATGCAGAAAGGCTATCAGGTAGTGAAGGACCGCTCGTCCGAACCGTCGCTGATATATATGTCAAACAAACTGGACATATCTGACTTGGTTCTTAATAAGTTAGGAGCGAAATAATTATAAATTTACATAAAACACAAAACAATGAAGAGATTATTTATGTTGATGGTATTGGCTGTTCCGATGATGGTCAGTGCCCAAAAATTCGGTTACGTTAATACACAGGAGTTGTTCCAACTGATGCCGGAAGTCAAGACAGCACAAGCCAGAATAGACAGTTTGAGCAGTCAGTACGAGACGATGTTCGCCAACATGCAGGAAGAGTACAAGAAAAAACTCTCTGACTACGAGCAGAAGAGCAAGACTATGACAGACGCGATGAAACAGATTCAGGAGGAAGAGTTGTACGGATTGCAACAACGCATACAGACCGCTTACCAGACCGCACAGCAGGAACTTCAGAACAAGCAGCAAGAGTTCCTCGTACCCATCCGTGACCGGATGATGAAAGCCATTCAGAGCGTAGGAGAAAAGAACGGATACACTTATATCTTTGATTCTCAGGCAATGGTTTATACTGCGCCTTCGGCAGACAATCTGCTGGAGCCGGTAAAAAAAGAATTGGGCATAAAGTAATTATGGAAACAACTACAGTAGTGACGCTCTATTGTGGTTGTTTTTCGTAAACAGCAGTGGACAATGGCTGACGGATATTTGGAGAGTCACTACGCTGAATATGAGAAACGCAAGGCGGAGTGGCTGAAAAAGAAAAACAGATTCACTTACAAAACTAAACAACAATATTATGGTAGAAAGACTGCAACAAACCCTTCGTGACAGCGCGGCTGCACGTTGGACCGTTCTTGTACTGGTGGCATCGATGATGTTCTTTGCCTATATGTTTGTGGATATGCTCTCGCCGCTGGCATCCCTTTTGGAGAAAACGCACAGCTGGGATCAAGGTGCCTTCGGAACGTATGCGGCAGGCGAGTACCTGCTTAACGTGTTCGGTTTCCTCATCATTGCGGGCATCATCCTTGACAAGATGGGTGTGCGTTTCACTGGCGTGCTTTCGGCATCGCTGATGGTTATCGGCGCAGGAATCAAACTCTTCGCTCTCTACTGGCCGGAGGCCAATTCGGTGGCATGGCTCAACTCGTGGTGGACTGATATGCCCGGCAGCGCGAAAGTGGCTATGTTCGGCTTTATGATTTTCGGTATGGGCTGCGAAATGGCGGGTACGACCGTCAGCAAGATACTTGCCAAGTGGTTCAAAGGCAAGGAGATGGCTTTGGCTATGGGGCTGGAGATGGCTATCGCCCGTGTGGGTGTGTTCGCCGCTATGTGGCTGGCTCCCAAGTTCTCGGCGTGGTATGCAGCTGCTGACGGAACTAATTCAGTGGTAGCTCCCGTACTGTTCGCCTCATGCCTGCTCGTGGTGGGACTGATCAATTTCACCGTCTTCACCCTGATGGACACCAAGTTTGACAAGCAGCTGGTGGCTATCGGCGAAAAATCGGAAGGAGGCTCGGAAGAAGAGTTCCGTATTTCGGACCTCGGACAGATATTCTCGTCCAAGATGTTCTGGATTGTGGCTCTGCTCTGCGTACTGTACTATTCTGCCATCTTCCCGTTCCAGCGTTTCGCTCCGAATTTCCTTGAAGAGACGCTGAAGATTAGCAATGCCGAGGCTGCAGGTCTGTTCAAGTGGTTCCCCATTCTGGCTATGGTGCTGACTCCTGTACTGGGTGCTTTCATTGACAACAAGGGCAAGGGTGCGACGATGATGATGCTCGGTGCTATCATAATGATTGTCTGCCACCTGACTTTCGCTTTTATACTGCCTCTGTATCCCAACAAGACACTGGCTTTGATTACTATCTTGGTATTAGGCGTAAGTTTCTCGCTGGTACCCGCTTCGATGTGGCCAAGCGTACCAAAGATTATTGACGAGAAAGTACTCGGCTCTGCATACTGCCTGATTTTCTGGGTTCAGAATATAGGTCTGTGCCTTGTGCCGATGCTGATAGGCAAGTTGCGCGTATCGACTGGAAACTATTTCGTACCTATGCTGGTGTTCTCTTCGTTCGGCATATTGGCGTTTATCCTGTCGTTCATGCTGAAAGCTGAAGACAAGCGCAAGGGCTACGGTCTGGAGCTGCCGAACATCAAGAAAGACGCTGAATAATAAATGAACTGGGATTTTCTTATTAAGGGCAAGGATTCGCTTGCCGTAACAACAGACAGCCGCAAGGTAACGAGCGGCTGTGTGTTTGTTGCTCTCAAAGGCGAGCATTTCAACGGCAACCTGTTTGCGGCGCAGGCGTTGGAGACGGGTGCCGCATACGCCATCGTCGATGAGGACATACCCGCTACCTGCTCGCAGAGAAAGGAGTATGACGGCAAGTTGATCCGTGTGGACGACTCGCTACGCGCCTTGCAGGACCTCGCCCGTGCGTGGGTGACGGCGTGGCGCAGAATGCCTTCCGCATCCGGTGCCACACGTCCCGTGATAGCCATTACCGGGACGAATGGCAAGACGACCACCAAGGAACTGACTGCCGCCGTGCTTCAGACCCGCTACAGCATCCACTATACGCAGGGCAACTACAACAATTCGTTAGGTGTTCCGCTCACGATACTCCAATTGAACAAAGAACACGAACTGGCGGTCATTGAGATGGGAGCCAGTCATCCGGGAGACATCAACGAACTGGTTGCGATTGCCGAGCCTGACTACGGACTGATAACCAATGTTGGTTACGCTCATTTGCAGGGCTTCGGCTCGTTCGAGGGCGTGATGCGGACAAAGGGCGAACTCTACGACTGGCTCGTAGCGCACAACGGCAGCGTGCTACGCAATGCGGACAATGCCTATCTGTCGCAGATGTGGGCGAAAGCCGTCAACGGACGCTCATGGAGCGGGAAGGAGTATCTCTATCACCGCATACCGATGCCCAATGGGACCCATCTTGTGGGCGAATACAATGCCGAGAACATAGCTGCCGCGCTGTGTATAGGCGAATGTTTCGGTATTGACCGTGAGGCGGGACTGTGCGCCATACGCAGTTATGTGCCTTCCAACAACCGCTCGCAGGCGCTGCAGACGGCAAAGAACAGCCTCGTCGTGGATGCCTACAACGCCAACTACACGTCTATGCAGGCGGCGTTGAACAGTTTTGATGGCGACACGTACATACTTGGCGCGATGCGCGAGTTGGGCGATTTCTCCCATACGGCGCACCAGAATATCGTCAATATGCTGCTCGAACGCAAAGCGGACAAAGTATATTTGGTTGGTAATGAATGGAAAGAGACTACTTCGCCCTACCCTGTTTATACCACAATCGAGGAATTTAAAGCGCAAATCAAAGACGGCGTAATACAGATCTCCGGACAGAAAGTGCTTATTAAAGGCTCCCGCTCCAACCGGATGGAAGAACTCATAGAAGTCCTCTGATACAATAACGGAACTTCGCCGACAGTCTGCCGACGGTGAGCCGACGGTCAACCGACAGTCAAAGCAACCTAAACATAACCTTCAACCTACCTAAAACGTATCTAAAAACTACATCTTATGTCAGAAAACGAAGTTACGACAACTAAAAAATTGGACAAACGCACAGTCATGTACATTGTAACAGGTGCGTTGGTGATATTGCTTATTGTGTTGTGCATAGTCTTTGCGCATCAGCGACGGCAGATGAAGGAGATGGTGGAGATTTTGGAACTTGAAAAAGAGGAGTTAACCGACGAGTACGAAGACTTGTCCATTCAGTTTGACGGCTACCAGCAGATGGACGTTCACAATGATTCGCTGCAGGAGCAGTTGGCGATTGAGCAACAGCGCGTACGCGACCTGCTTGAAGAGTTACGTATAACCAAAGCAACCAACGCACGAAGGATAGCCGAATTGAAGAAAGAACTGACTACAGTAAGGAAAGTTATGGTTGAGTATGTACGTCAAATAGATTCACTCAACCAGACAAACGAACGCTTGACACGCGAGAATCAGCACTATAAACGGGAAAACAAACAGATTGTTGAGCAAAACACACAGTTGGCGGAAGCCAATACAGTGCTTAGCGAAACAGTTACACGAGCTTCAAGACTTGAAGTGACAAATTTCTCAACCACTTTCTTAAATGAGCGGGATAAAAAGACCAAACGATTCTCTCACATACATAAGTTCCAGTTTGACTATTCGTTAGGAAAAAACACTACTTGCGAGCCGGGGATGAAAACCATTTATATGCGCCTTTCGCGTCCAGACGGCGAACTGATGACTAAAACTTCGTCTAAAATGTTCACTTTTGAGAGTGATGACTTACAATCATCACTTAATCAAGAGATTGAATATAGCGGTGAGGAGATGAGCAGCACTATGTACTGGACGGTTGAGGAAATTCTTTACCCTGGAGAGTATAGCGTTGAATTCTTTGCCGAAGGACAACATATTGGTTCATTCAGTTTTAATTTGAAAAAATAAAAAACAGGCGAATACCGGCAAAAAACGGGAGGAAAAACTGTTCTTGAAAAGAGAAAAACACAGAAAATGAAAAAAAATAAAAAAAATGTTTCAAAAAGTTGTATGGAATATTTTTTACCTTTATATTTGCGCTGATTTTTACTTGATTTTTAACAAAATGTAAGTAGAAAAATTAAATAAAAACCTAAATAAAACTCAAATGGAAGGCAGAAAATTTGAAACAAGTGGTGAACCTGAGATTGTTTACTCACGTTCTGTAAAAGCAGGCAAGCGTATCTATTACCTTGATGTAAAGAAGGCGCGTAACGATGATCTTTATCTCTGTTTGACGGAAAGCAAGCGTCGTCAGGGAGCGGAAGAAGAACCACCACAATTTGAGAAACACAAACTGTTCCTTTATAAAGAAGATTTTTCTCATTTCTTGGAAGGGCTGAATGATGTGGTTAATTACGTTCGCAGTCAGGTGGGCGAAATTGAAGACCGCGAGGAATGGACTCCCCGTGATGCTGACAACCAATCGGACGCAGAAGCCGAAGAAGAAAACGAAGAACAGCCCAAACGCGGACTCTTCGGGTTTATGAATCGCTAAACGATTTAATTACAGCAGCAAATCAGGAAAAGATTTATGATAAAAAATCAGACTCTATTGAATCAATAATGCTAACGGCGACCTCCTGTTTCGAAAGAAGCGGGAGGTTTGTTTTTGATTTTTCGGTTATCAAAGTGACCTTGTTGGTATCAACTCCGAATCCGGCACCCTCATCACGCAAAGAATTTAGCACTATGAGGTCAAGATTCTTGTTGCGGAACTTACTGTAAGCATTTTCAAGAGCATTTTCCGTTTCCAAAGCGAAACCCACAAGCAACTGACGTTCGGTTTTTGTACTGCCCAAAGCGGCTGCAATATCGGTTGTCAAAGTCATCGGCAAGACAAACTCTGTTTGCCCGGGATGCTTCTTTAATTTCTCACGAGCCACCTGCACCGGAGTAAAATCTGCAACAGCGGCAGACAGGACACCTATGTCAGCCTTGCTCCAATGTTCAGCGGCTGCTTGCGCCATTTGTGCGGCTGACTCAACAGTAATAAGAGTGAGAGAGTTAATATTATCCTCACCAAAAGACAAAAACGAAGAAATATGCTGACTGGTTGGACCGGCAATGAGCGTGACGTTTGCACCGCGCCTGAGACACTCTTGCGCAATCGCATAGCCCATTTTACCGGACGAGTAGTTGCTCACAAAACGTACTGGGTCGATTTTTTCGCGTGTCGGACCGGCAGTTATAAGAACTTGTTTGCCTTCGAGTGTTTGAGGCGTGAGGGCGGTAATACAAGCCTCAATTATAGACTCTGATTCCTGCATTCTGCCTTTGCCATTGGTACCGCACGCAAGAAAACCATCAGCGCAATCAAGTACATAAACACCCTTTGACACAAGCGAATGAAGAGCCTCTTGCGTAGTCGGATTGGAATACATCTTGTCGTTCATCGCCGGCGCGATGACAACAGGCTTACGCGCTACGCAGGCGGCAAAAGTGGTGGTCAGAGCGTCATCGGCTATACCGTATGCCATCTTGCCTACAACGTTGGCGGTCGCAGGCGCGACAAGCATAAGGTCTGCCCATTCGGGTAATGAGATATGCTCGGTGGAATGCTCATTGACAGCAGCAAAAACATCCGAATATACCGCATGTCCGCTCAGTGTGCGAAGTGTGGTTTCTGTAACAAACTGAAGCGCGTTTTTTGTTGTCGTCACACGCACTTCCGCACCTTGCTTGACAAGCAGGCGAATGAGTTCCGGAATCTTATAGGCTGCTATACCACCGGATATGCCGACTATTATATGCCTGCCTTTTAACACAACTATTTCAATGCATCGTCCTTGGACGCGTTATTGTAGTCAAGTTCGCCGTCAATGAACTCTTGGGTGGCTATGAGGGTCGGTTTAGGCATTTGCTCGTAGCTGCGGGATATTTCTATTTGTTCGCGGTTCTCAAATGTCTCTTCGATAGCCTCTTGCGGCATAGAGAAGTCTTGCAGTTTGGCATCAAGTTCACGCTTGAGTGTGGTAGCGATCTGGTTGGAGCGTTTGGCGATAATAGCGACTGTCTCATACACATTACCCACTTTCTCTGTCAGTTGAGACATATCACGCGTAATTGTGTTAATTGGTGCTTTTGTTTGTTTGTAGTCAATCATAATATCTTGATTTTTATAAATTATATTCAGCTTTTATGGGTTTTACAAAAACCTGTTTGCAAATAGACTTATTCCTTCTCGTTTCTTCGCAGTTGTTTTTTTATTTCCGCGCCCCATTTTTCTGCCTGTTGTTTGTGTTTTGAATTGGGGTATTCAGTTGTAAAACTATAGTATTCGTCTTCAGCATCCTGCAGTCGCTCTATGAGTTTGGACGAAACGGAGTGGACCACTTGCTGGTATTTGGCTGCAAAAATAAGCCAAGCCAGTTCCTCTTGGTAGGAGTTGGATGGATAGTCTTTGAGAGCGTTGCGCGCAGTTATTTCGCAACTTAAATAGTTGTTGCCAAGGTACATACCGAGTTTGTAATATAGTTGCGCATTCAGCAGTTCCTTATACGCAAGCTTGTCATACAGTTCGTTTTGTTCCTTGAGTGCCTGCTGGACGTATGGACTTTCGGGATACGCCTCCATAAAGATGTCGAAAGCATCAATCGCTCTGTTGGTAAAGTCCTGATCCAAGCGCGGGTCCGGAGCGTCAAGATAATAGCAATGACCTATCTGAAAAGCAGCTTCGGTTGCATATTTGCCTTTCGGGTAGTTACGGATATACGCCTGATAATAGTCGGCGGCTGAAGTGTAATCTTTCTGCCCCATATAACTACGGGCAAGATAGATAGTTACATCTTGCGAACGCTCCGTACCCTTATAGTAGGCAGCCACATCATCAAGCAGTGTCTGAGCCTTCACATACTCTTGGTTGTTGAAGTATTGAAGTGCCATATCATACTTATACTCAACATCTTTTGATTTAAGCACTTTCTGATATTCGCCACACGCCGTAAAAGCGAGCAGGGAAAGCAACAATATGTATCCTGATTTCTTCATTCAGTCAGTGTCCAGTGGGTGGATGTGCGCACAACGAGTGAGTCGTTTTCCGCTATAATAAGGTAACATTCGGCATCCTTTATACTGTCAATCATTTGCAAGGCGGCCGTATCACCAAGCACCATACAGGCCGTAGCCAGTGCGTCCGCTTTCATACACGAATGAGCTGTTACCGTGGCAGACAGCAGCGAATGGCGGACAGGACAACCTGTGCGCGGGTCAATGGTATGACTGCGCTTTTGCGAACCATCGTAATAGAAGTTGCGGTAGTTGCCAGATGTAGCCAGACACAGCTCACTTGTCTGTATTTTGTCTTGCAACTGTTGCTGTTGGCCGGACGTATCGTCAATCGGCTTGGTTATCCCGATTGTCCATCGCGCATTCTTACTGTTATGACCTTTTGCCACCACTTCACCGCCTATTTCCACAAGCAGGTTTTTCACACCTGACCGCATCAGCCTTTCAGCCACCTTGTCGCACGCATAACCTTTGGCTATGGCACTCGCATCAAGACATACGTCTTTGCTCTGCTTGACTATATGGTGATTTTCCAGTTGCACCTTCTCATAACCTACTGTCTTTCTTATCGAGTCGGTCTTTTCCTGCGTCATATCAAGTTGGTTCTCAAATCCGAAGCCCCAGGCATTGACAAGAGGTGCCACCGTTATATCAAAAGCCCCATTGGAGAGGCGGGACACCTCCTGTGCCTGAATAAAGACCGTCTCAAAATCCTGATTGGCGGCGATATCCTCATTACGATTGATTCGTGATATGATTGAGGAGGTATTGAACATTGACAGAGCGTTATCCACCTCTTCAAGACAGGCTATAATCGTATCGTGCATATCCTGGGTATGCTCGTACTGTATATGATAGACAGTGCCGAAGATACGGCCTTCGTTGTGGAAGAAACGCCCCTTGTCCTCATCGAGGTTCCACACCAAAAGCCCTATTGACAAAGCAACAAGAGCCAAAGCCGTTATCATCTTACGTCTGTCCATGTGTTAGGTCGGAAATTGAAGGTTGAAAGAAGGCAAATAGCAGAAAGTTAATGGTTTAGAACCATACACCCAGACCTATCGTACCGTTGACGGGTTGGTTATAAAGTTTGTCATCACCTGCCTCAAACACGAATGCATCCTGCTTCATGTGCGGGTTAATCGAACCTTCGGCGAAGAGAGACAGTTCACAAGCGTCAAACTCCCAAGCCTTTTCCAGTCTCAAGTCGAGGTTTACTATCGCAAAACGGGAATTAAAATATGTCTCATTTTGCCACGGGGACATACCTATTTTGCCGGAAAGGGTAATCTCGTAAGGGAAAGTATGCTCATAACCTATTTCCAAGTATGACGCATAGGAGGCAAGATCGTGATAATCAAACTCTGTAGCAGCTACCATCGTGTTCCACTGTACATACAGAGGGATCTCAAGGAAATGCTCAAGACTGTATTGAAGGGTCAGTTCCAACTGATAATTGGGGTCAAACTTCCTCGTATTCTCCATCCAGCTGAAGAACTGATAATAAGTGGCCCCGACTGATGCGCCGAAGAAAGAGAAATTGGCGAACAAGTCCAGTTCGGGAATGAAATAGGTATTGGGTGTTCCGTCATATTCATCGTCACCGTCATCATTGACAAACGTGTAATACGGCTGACCTTTCCTGAAACACCAATCGGACGCTCCTACCGATGCCCATGCTCCTGCTGAAAATGCGGTGTTTTGTCCTTCGTAACCAATGCTGACTGTAGGTTGCAGACTAAGTCCGCCGTTGTACTGGCCACGCCATAAGTATGAAGACACAAGTTCTGCACCCGCCTCATAAGAGAATTGTACACCCGACTCTTTTTCTTTTTGAGAGTCAACAACTTGCGCATTGACTTCCTGCGCAAACAACCCTGCTGACATAGAACAAGCAAGGACTAAAGAAAGGAAATGTTTATAAGCCATTTTTTGCTTCCCATACTAAGCGTAGGGCTACTTCTAAAATTCTTGTATCTGCAAAAACCACTATTCCGCCGTCCGGACCGGGTTCGATGTGGTAACCTGCCTCGGCATTGGCTGTCCCTCGGAAGAAATCTCTTACATCATCGGCTGTGATTCCGAGCTCATCCGCTATCACAGCCGAACTGCCGTGTGGGAGGCTGTCCTTCACCTCCCTCAACCGATTAAATGTTGTTCTTATCATATCTGAATTATATTTTACCGTGAGTGTTATTGAAATAAGCGCGCAAAGATACAGCATAAATTATGATTAAGCAAACAAAAAGTGCCGGTTACCGGTTTTTTCTTGCCCGCAACTCTGTTGAACTGATGTCAAAACATGGTGCATCTGCAAAGAACACAAGATTACCAAACTGATCTACAGCTGGTTGCATATCTTCGTTGCTTTCCTTCATACACGCCTCCGTTCTTCCGGACTCATTCAATGTCTGCTCTTGAGCAATGGCTGTCTCTCGGCGAGGGTAAACATATACGGTGAAGTTCCGCGCTATCCACTGCCATTCCCGCCACCGCTTGAAACAACGCAGATTGTCCTCCCCTATCAACAGAGAAAACTGATGCTGCGGATACCGGACTTGCAGTGCCTGCAATGTCTGCGCTGTGTATGACGGGCGGGGGAGAGAAAACTCGAAATCGCTGACCGACAAACGCTTGCCCGCAAGTTCATCAGCGTGTTCAACCGCCGCATCCCCTACCGCCTGACGTGCCAGCTTGAGTCTTTCCTGCTCGTTCCGCGCAAGCATCTGCCCGTCCTTCAGAGGATTACCAGGCGTAACCATCAGCCACAACTCATCAAGACCGCTGTGAGCGAGCGTCCATATAGCCATCCCGATATGGCCATAATGGATAGGATTGAATGTCCCGCCGTATATTCCTATGTTCATAATTGGGAATTAATAGTTGATAATTGATAGAATACCTCCGCTGTTTTCTGCGTACTTCGCCGACAGTCAGCCGACGGTCAGCCGACAGTGAACCGACAGTCAAGAATTGGAAAATTTAAGTCTGTTTCTCTGAAATTCGCTAAGAACAAGGGCTGTAGCGATACTCACATTAAGGCTTTCAACGTGACTCCCCGTAAAAGCCGGAATTGTAAGACGATGAGTCACAAGTCGAAGAATATCAGCAGATATACCATTCCCTTCATTGCCCATCACTATAACAGCTCTTTCCGCATCACACACAGCGTCTGACGCATAGATGTTCTCGCCATCCATCACTGTCCCAAACACTTGATAACCATGCTCCTTAAGACGAGTCAAAGCGGCATCCAGTCCGGTATAAACAAGTCTCACACGCGACAATGCACCCATAGTGGATTGAACAACCTTGGGCGAATAGCAATCGGCCGTTTGTTCTGAGCAGAGTACCGTACCTATTCCCATCCAGTCGCACGTGCGGATGATAGTACCAAGATTGCCCGGATCCTGAACACCGTCCAAAGCAAGAACATAATCAGGAATATGGCTGTCAATATCATTATCTTCCGCCTGCCGGAATACCGCAAGACAATCAGTCGGAGTCACGAGCGTCGAAATCTGCTTCATCTGCTGCTCTGTCGCCCTGACAACAGTCGGGAACAGGTCATAATGCCGCGCATCCTCCGCTACGGCAGGTTGCGCTCCGTCTCTCACCACAAGCATCTGCGGCTCGAAGCCTGCAAGAAGCTCCGATATACATTTACGCCCTTCCGCCACGAATGCGTTCTGTCCGTCCCTGTACTTTTTGATTCTGAGACTTGTAACGTTCTTTATTTGCGCTCGCGATATAGGAGTAATGTTCATAACCGCTGTTGATATTGTTGTAAGTACGCGCCGCAAAAGTACGGAATTTTTGCGAAAAACAGAATTTCTACAGAAAAAATTTGGTCATCTGCTCAATTAACCCTAATTTTGCGCGCTAATCGTGGGAAAAACGGTTTTGCGGCATTAGCACATCGGTAGTGCATCAGCTTCCCAAGCTGAGGAGGAGGGTTCGACTCCCTTATGCCGCTCACAGACAGAATCTCCGGAAAGGTCATCTTTCCGGAGATTCTGTCTTTTACAGCCTGTTCGTCACGCGGTTGTCAGTCAATAAACAGGTCAGTGGAGAGGTAGCGTTCGCCTGTGTCGGGGAGAATGACCACAATCGTGCGAAACTCGTGTGTCTTGGCGTATTCCAGTGCCGCGTGCATAGCCGCTCCGGAGGAAATGCCCGCAAGGATACCCTCTTTCTCAGCGAGAAGCCGGCTTGCCGCCTTGGCATCTTCGTTGGTAACGTCCGCCACTTCGTCAATCTCGTTCGCGTTGTAGTTGGCAGGGATAAAGTTCGCCCCTATGCCCTGTATCTTGTGGGGTCCTGCCTGTCCGCCGTTGAGGATAGGCGAAGATGCGGGTTCCACAGCGATAACATGGATATTGGCTTTGAACTGCTTACGGAGATAATACGCTGTACCACTGACCGTTCCTCCTGTACCTACCCCGGCGACAAGTGTATCCACCTGACGAAGCGTATCGTGCCATATTTCAGCGGCAGTGCGCTGGTGCGCCGCCGGATTGGCAGGGTTGCTGAACTGCTGCAGGATAATTGCGCCCGGGGTAGCGTCTTTCAGTTCTTCGGCTTTTTTAACGGCACCTGCCATGCCCTCTTTGCCCGGCGTAAGGACCAACTCAGCGCCGCGTGCTCTCATCAGATCCTGCCGCTCCTTGCTCATGCTGTCAGGCATAACGATAACGGCACGATAGCCTTTGATACGCGCAATCCATGCGATACCTATACCTGTGTTGCCGCTGGTCGGTTCAATAATGGTGCCTCCCTGTTTGAGCAGCCCTTTCTGCTCCGCATCTTCAATCATACTGAGGGCAATACGGTCCTTGACACTGCCTCCGGGGTTGAAAGACTCCAGTTTGGCATAGACACGGCTTTTGAGACCGAGCGCCTCTTCAATCCTGAGGAGTCGCAACATGGGCGTGTTGCCCACCATGTTAAGCATTGATTCGTACATCATAGTTGTAAGTATTTATGTGGTTATTGATTTTATCGTGACAGGTTTTTCATGTTTTTCGTTGCAAAAGTACATCGTAAGCGGGAAATACGAAAATCCACAGCGTAAAAAGACGGCGAAAAGAAGAAAATGTAATTTTTGATTCACACGAAGGGGTGCATTTTGTAATGTGAAGATTACAAAAATGCGCACAAATGACATATATATATGAGGTAACGAAAAGTGTACCATCAGTATAGTCTCTTTCAATATTGAAATGAGCAGTTAGTTTTTTTCTTAAATGCGGTAATTCTTATGTACATAGCGATTGGGAGCTGGGTAGTGTGTTTCTGACTTTTGCCTCGGTGGTACGGACATTCTCGGTGCGCATGATTCGCTTCACGGCAAAATACAAAGAAAAAAGAAACGCGAGCCTGACGACTCGCGTTTCTTAACAAATGAGGAAACCTCTTGGAGGGCTTAGTCGAGGCGGGTGCCGTGGGGGGTGTAGAGAATGCCGTTGCGGTCGATAAGGAGGGTGCCGTTACGGAAGAACTTGCGGGGAGTTGTCCAGGTGTCCGTTTCGTCGAGGGTGGTAGCCTCCTTCTTTTCATACTGCGCTTGGACGTTGAGGTCGGAGGTGATGTTCGTCAGGGGTTTGGACCAGCCGGTGAAGTCATAACCTTCGCGTTCGGGTTCGGGTTTCCAACCTTCGGCAGTCTCACCTTCCGCTACTTTCTCGGTGCCAAGAATAGTGAGGTTCCAATCATAATACGTAACGGTGTACCATACCTTCGCCACCTCATACTGTGCCTGGACGCTGAGGTCGGAGGTGATGTTCGTCAGGGGTTTGCTCCATCCGGTGAAG